>DXDO01000036.1 GCA_019115425.1 Candidatus Agathobaculum merdigallinarum
CGCGGTCACAAGAAAGCAATCATTGCCATAGCAAGAATGCTTCTTACCGCATTATATCACATGCTGAAGAACGGTGAAAACTATAATGCGGAACTTTACCGGAAATCAGATCTTCCTCCTGTTGAACGGGAAATCACGGTAGAACAGGCAATCATCATCGCAAGAAATCAAGGTTATAAAATCAAGTCAGCAACTGCATAACCTTAACTTTTCAATATTCAATTTTTAAAGCAGCCACCGAAAGATGGCTTGTTTGTCATGCGATTAAGGGAATGGATACCCTCTACTTTTCATTTTCAATCTTCACCTCGCTTTCCCTGTGCTTTCCAGTATAGCAGAAAATACTGCCCCATCAAAGGGCCTGTGGACGGGAAGGATTGCTTTGTATGAACTGCTAAAAATCAGGGGATATTTTTTGGCAGTTTGCTTCCCCCGAACCGTCTTGAAAAAAACATGCCGGTTTGTTACAATGTTAACGACAAGCGAACATCGCCTTCGGATTGAGTGATAACCGTATTGGCGGGCAAAACCAAATTTCTCGCAGCCGGCCTGAAAACAAGCATGTCCGGCGGCGCAGGGGTTTGGTTGTTTTCATTTTGAGCGCGCGCTGGGCGCTTTGTAAAAGGCGGATCATGCGCTTTTCGGATAATCCCGCCGCAAAAGGGCATACTGGCTGGCAGATTCTGTTTCCCCAGCAGCGGCCGGCGGACGGACCGCCCTCAGCCGCCGCGCAATCTTAAACAAGTCATTTCAAAATGTTATGATAGAAAGGAAAATGCAGTTATGAAAACCTTTGAGTACACCATTACCGATGAGCTTGGCATCCACGCGCGCCCGGCGGGCATGCTGGTGAAGGAGGCCGCTCAGTTTAAGTCCAGCATCAAGATCGCAGGCCCCAAGAAGGAAGTTGACGCAAAGCGCATCATGGGCGTTATGAGCATGGGCGTAAAGATGGGCGACACCGTGCGCCTGACCATCGAGGGCGAGGATGAGGACGCAGCAGCGGCAGCGCTGGAGCAGTTCCTGAAGGACAACCTGTAAGAAAAGGTAATACAGCGGCTTCGGTTTCCGCCTGTCAGGGCGGCGGAGTCTCCCTCTGACAGCTGAGGCGGGCGTTCGCCCGCCTTTTTTATCATTGCTGCACAACAGAAGAAGGAGAGAAAAACATGAAAATCATACGCGCAAAGGACTACAACGATATGAGCCGCAAGGCGGCCAACATCATTTCGGCGCAGGTCATCCTCAAGCCGGATTCGGTGCTCGGACTTGCGACTGGCTCGTCCCCGATCGGCATTTATGAGCAGCTGATCAAGTGGTATAACAAGGGCGATGTGGACTTCGGCGCCTGCACCACCTTCAATCTGGACGAATACCGCGGCCTGACCGCGGACCATGACCAGAGCTACCACTATTTCATGCATAAGAACTTTTTCGACTCGGTCAACGTGCCGGAAGAGTGCATCAATTTGCCGGACGGCGCGCAGATGGACGCGGAGCGCGAGTGCGCCCGCTACGATGAGGCGATCCAGGCCGCGGGCGGCATCGACCTGCAGCTGCTCGGCATGGGCCTGAACGGACATATTGGCTTTAATGAGCCGGACGATTATTTCTCCAAGGGTACGCACTGCGTGAACCTGACCGAGTCCACCATCGAGGCGAACAAGCGCTTTTTTGCGTCCGCGGACGATGTGCCGCGTCAGGCATATACCATGGGCGTGCAGACCATCATGCTGGCGCGCCGCATTGTGATCGTGGTTTCGGGCGAAAACAAGGCGGATATCGTCCGTCAGGCATTCTTCGGTCCGGTCACTCCGCGTGTGCCCGCTTCCATTCTCCAGCTGCATACCGACGTTTCGGTCGTGGCGGATGAGGCGGCGCTTTCCAAGAGCCTTGACCTGCTGTAAGACGCGCGCGGCGTATGGAGTTTAGCAACCTCAGAATCTACCAGCCGGACGGTACGTTCCGCACCGGCGGGCTGTCGCTTTCGGGCGACCGCATCGCGTCGGCGCCGGTTTCGTCGGACGCCTGCGATATGGGCGGCCTGTATGCGATCCCCGGGCTGGTGGATATCCATTTTCACGGCTGCGTGGGCTATGATCTGTGCGACGGCACGCATGAGGCGCTTTCCGCAATGGCCCGCTATCAGGCGGAGAACGGCATTTGCGCAATCTGTCCGGCGACCATGACACTGCCGGAGGAGCGGCTGTCCGCCATCATGGAGGCGGCGGCGAGCTACCGCACCGACCGCCATGAGGCGGCGCTCGTGGGCATCAATTTGGAAGGCCCTTTTCTTTCGGAAAGCCGAAAGGGGGCGCAGAACGGCGCATATCTGCAAAAGCCGGATGCCGCGCTGTTCCGCCGTCTGCAGGACAAGGCGCAGGGGCTGATACAGCTGTGCAATCTTGCGCCTGAGCTGCCGGGCGCGCTGGACATGACCGAAGAGCTTGCCGGCGAAGTACGTCTGTCGCTTTCGCATACGGACGCGGATTACAATACCGCGTGCGAAGCCTTTCGGCGCGGCGCGCGCGAGGTGACGCACCTGTTTAACGCCATGGCGCCCATGACCCATCGGGACACCGGCGTGATCGGTGCGGCGCTGGATAACGACGAAGTCGGCGTGGAGCTGATTGCCGACGGCGTTCATGTCCACCCTTCCGCGGTGCGTCTGGCGTTCCGCCTGTTTGAAAACCGCATCATCCTGATTTCGGACAGTATGTCCGCCACAGGGCTGGGCGACGGCACATATACCTTGGGCGGGCAAGAGGTGATCGTGCAGAACGGACGCGCCACCATGCACGGCGGCCGCACGCTGGCCGGTTCCGTCGCCAATCTGTTCGAGTGCATGCGGCGGGCGGTGGAAATGGGTGTGCCGCTGGGGCAGGCGGTGCGGTCGGCATCGACCAATCCGGCGTGTGCCATCGGCATCCAGCATGATTACGGCTCGCTGGAGCAGGGTAAGCTGGCGAATATCCTCCTGCTGGACGAGGATCTGAATATCAACACCATAATCCTGCGCGGACAGATCATTGACTGATCCGCTGAAAAGGCTCCGGAGCGTGCAGAGCGCGCTCCGGAGCTTTTGCTCGTTTGGGGACGGCGCAGCCGAACCCACTCAAATCCATCGCGCTCCCTTGACCGCCGCAGGCGTTTATGCTACGATAAAACCAAAGTGCCGCAGGGAGAAAGGGGCCGCGCATGATCCAATGCTTTGTGAAAAAGGAATATGAAGCGCCGTTCGGCCTGACCCAGCCGCCGCGGCTGTTTTCGGTCAGCCGGACGGATGAAAAAGCCTCGGCCCATCCGCGCGTCATGCATGCGCACGACGATCTGGTAGAGATCGTGCTGGTGCGCGGCGGCGAAAGCCGGTATTTTGTCGGCGGCACGCCGTACGACGCGCGCCGCGGCGACCTGTTCATCTTTAACAGCCGTGTCGTACACGACGAGCCTTCCGGTCCGGACCGGCCGGTTGCGACCTCGAGCTTGGCGCTCGGCGGCCTGACGGTTCCGGGACTGCGGGAAAATACGCTCATCCCAGAGGATGCCCCGCCGGCCTACCGCCTTTCGGAAGGACAGACCCAGCGGCTCGAGCGCCTGTACGACGTGCTTTTCGAGGAGCTGACCGCGGGCAACGATGACGGCGCGCACCATCTGCTCATGGCGATTTTGACGCTGGTGCAGCAGTTCCGCGCATCCGCGGACGGCAGCGCCGCCGATGAGAATGTATTTGCCCAGCGCATCAAGGATTATATTGACCGCCACTTTGCCGAGGAGTTCTCGCTCCAGCAGATGGCGGACGCGCTGCACGTCAGCCCGTACCACCTGTCCCATGTGTGCAAGGAGACAACCGGCTATTCGCCGCTGCAATACGTCCTGCGCCGCCGCATCGGCGAGGCGCAGACCCTGCTCATCACCACCGACCTGCCGGTCACGCGCATCGCCGCGCAGGTGGGCTATGACAATCCCAGCCACTTCAACGCGCAGTTTGCCAAGGCGGTCGGCATGCCGCCGCGCATCTTCCGCCGCGAGTATGTGTACCACAAATAGGCCGACCGCAAGAATCCGAAAGTTTCTCAGAACAGCTGCCCGAAGGGCGGCTGTCAGCTTGTCGAAAAAGTCCTTCGTGCTGCAGCGCGTATGAAACAGAATTTTACGGCTTGCAGTAAAATTCATAAAAAGCCAGGACATGTGCCTGACTTTTTATACTTTGAGAGCAAAAAAGTTTCGTGTATTGGAACTTTTTTGCGCAAATTTCGATCGGAAACGTGTTTCCGATCGAGAGACTGTTCGAAAAACTTTGTTTTTCGACAGTCTCACAGCCGTACGAAGGGCGGCTGTTTTTTGTTGACAAACCGCAAGAATGCTCTGGTTTTTTGCGGGCGCGCGCAGTACAATAAAATTACAGTAAGGGCGGCGGGATCACGCGCCGCACCGGAGTCATCGAGAGAAGAAAAGGAGCATACATTATGAAAACTGTCAAGGTTGGTTCGGTCGGTCTGGGACGTTTGGGCTATGAGCATGCCTGCAACCTGGCGACCCAGGTGCCGGGCTGCGAGCTCGCGGCAATCTGCGATGTGGATGAAAAGCGCGTAAAAGAGGTTGCGGAGGAACTGGGTGTTCCGTATACCTACACGGATTTTGAGGAGATGTGCAAAAATCCCGAGCTGGACGCGATCGTGATCGTATCGCCCTCCTTCCTGCACTGCCAGCAGATCGAGATCGCGATGAACAACGGCAAGCATGTGTTCTGCGAAAAGCCGCTCGGCACGGACGTCGCCCAGTGCAAGGACGCGGAAAAGGTGGTCGAGGCGCATCCGGACCTGATTTTCCAGCTGGGCTTTATGCGCCGCTTCGACAAGTCCTACGCCGAGGCCAAGCGCAAGATCGAAGCGGGCGATATCGGCAAGGTCGTGCTGGTGCGCTCCTACACGCAGGACCCGCGTTCGACCATCGAGTCCACGCTCAAGTTCGCCCCGCACTCGGGCGGCCAGTTCCTGGACATGTGCGTGCATGACATCGACCTGATCCGGTGGTTCACCGACTCGGAGGTCAAGAACGTGTGGGCGATCGGCGGTGTGTTCGAGTTCGATCTGTACAAGGAGCTGAACGACGCAGACAACGCGGCTGCGACCATCCAGATGGATAACGGCGCGATGGGCTTTATGTTCACCAACCGCACCCATGCGGCGGGCTGCAATGTCGAGACCGAGATCATCGGCACGCACGGCGCGCTGCGCATTGCAAACGTCGGTGCGAAGAACCTGCTCAACATCGTGGATGAGCACGGCTCGCGCGAGGAGTACTATCCGGACTTTATGAGCCGCTGGCACGAAGCGTTCGTCGCGGAGATGGTGGCGTTCACCGACCATGTGCGCAATAACACCAAGCCCAGCGACCTGACCGTATACGACGGCACCGCGGTTTCCGAGGCGGCTTACCGCTGCAAGGAATCCTTTGAGACCGGCAAGATGCTGTCGATCCGCTGAGTTTAGTCTGTATACTGAAAAAGCAGTCTGCCGAGCAGACAGCAAAAAAGAGGGAAGCCGAATAAGGCTTCCCTCTTTTTGTATTTCAGATGGTAAATACGCCGAACACCTTGGTCAGCAGTTCGGAGACCAGGATGGCGACCAGCAGTACCGGCGCGACCCAGCGGATCATGACGCGGTGCAGCTTTTCGCGGTGGAAGGCTGCGCCGCCCTGCATGACCTCGTCCGAAATGACCTTGGTGCCGACCACATGGCCGATCAGGATGCAGGTCAGGAAGGCCACGATCGGCATCAGCACGGAGTTCGACAGGAAATCAAAGAAATCAAGGAACTGCATGCCGATGATCTTCACGGCGCCGAGCGGGCCGTATCCCAGGCAGGACAGCATACCGATCAGCAGTACGGCAATGGTGACAATCAGGGTGGCGGGCTTGCGTCCCAGCGGGGTCTTGTCCATCACGACTGAAACGATGGTCTCCATCAGCGAGATGGAAGAAGTCAGCGCCGCGAACAGCACCAACAGGAAGAACACCGTGCCGACGATTTCGCCGAACGGCATGGATTCAAATACCATCGGCAGGGTGATAAACATCAGGCCAGGGCCGTTGTTGATCTGGCTGGGATCACCGCCGTTGAACGCGACAACCGGCGGAATGATCATCAGGCCGGCGACGAACGCAAACAGCGTGTCGAATACCTCGATCTGGGTGACCGAATGCTCCAGAATGTTTTCACGCTGCATGTAGGAGCCATAGGTGATCATAATGCCCATGGCCAGCGACATGGAGTAGAACATCTGGCCTATCGCACCCAGCACGGTGGACATGGAGAACTTGGAGAAGTCCGGCAGCAGGTAATACTTGAGACCCGCCATCGCGCCGTCGATAGTGAGCGAATAGATCGCGATCAGCACGGCCAGAACCGCCAGAACCGGCATCATGAACCGGCTGGCTCGCTCGATGCCCTTTTCCACGCCGAAGATGACGACCACTGCGGTCAGCAGCGCATAGATCAGGAACCACGGGGTCGGACCGTTAAAATTGAAAATGGTGGTTGCGATCGAGCCGGTGTCATAGCCGATGAAGTTGTTGAAAAAGTCGCCGCCGTCGGCCGAGGCCATGCCGCCGCCGGTCAGGAAGGTGAACAGGTACTTGGTGACCCAGCCGCCGATGACGCAGTAATACGGCGTGATGATAACCGGTACAAAGGCCGCGATCCATCCGAGGAAACCGAAACGCTGATCCAGTGCCTTGTACGCGCCGATACAGGATACACGGGTCTTGCGGCCGATCGCGATCTCGGTGATCATCAGCGCAAAGCCGAAGGTGACGACCAGAATCAGATAGACCAGCAGGAAAATACCGCCGCCGTACTGCGCGGCCAGATAGGGGAAACGCCACAGGTTGCCAAGGCCCACCGCAGAGCCCGCAGCCGCCAGCACAAAGCCGATCCGGCTGGAAAAACTGCTTCTCGATTTCTGTTCCATAATTTGTTGATAACTCCCTTACTTACTTTTATTTCTCTTTTTCAAGCTGCGCCGTACCGCTGAACTCGGTCAGATACTGGTATGCACGCAGCAGGTTGTCCAGATGGTAATTGCCGACGATATCCGCCTGGCTCCGGGCAGAGCCCGCCATGCCCTCCGGCGCAGACAGGCCGAGAATGGCAAGGCGCTCCGCGTTCTCCGGCGACAGACGGCCGCGTTCATCCATCGCGCACAGCGCGGAAAGCTCCTGCCAGACCGAATGGGCCAGCTGCTCGCAGCCGCGCAGGAACGCCGCTTGCGCGGCGCGGCTGTGCGCGCGGAACGCCCGTTGCTTTTCAAAGATCGCAAGCTCAGACGCAATGCGGTCGAGCTGGGCGCGCAGCGGCGCAAGATCAGGATACCGGCCGTGCAGCACGCGCTCTTCCACATACGCAGGCACGGACTGCAGGAAATGTGTCAGCAGGCTCGTGATGCGTGCGCGGTTATTGTAGGGCTTGATCAGCACGTTGACCGCCAGCGCGGTCGCAAGGCCGATCGAGGTATCCAGCAGGCGGTTGGCGCCGTACTCGAACGCCTCGTTTGCAGGCGATAGGCAGATGGACACGAACACAATGCACGCCAGCGGCACGGCGAACTGCAGCCTCAGCTGCACACACAGCAGAATCAGCAGGATCAGCCCGAGGCCGGTGCCGATATAACGGAATCCCTCAAACAGGTTGACGAATACTGCGCCGAAGCCCGCGCCGAGCAGGATGCCGAAAAACTGCGTGCGGCAGGTCTCGAACGCGTCGCCCACCGTGCGGCTCATGGCGACGATCGCGCCGATGGCGGCGAAGATGGGCAGCGGCGAGCCGCGCAGGTCGGCAAAAAACAGCGCCAGCGCAACCGCAAGGCCGGTCTTGACCGTCCGCAGCCCGATATGGGGGAGGTGCCATCCCGCCATTTTCTCGCCTCCGGAATACAAGAATAAAAGTATTCTATCATGAATATGACTTTTCCACAAGCCATTTACAGGGAAATCCCATTTATGTTATAATATTTTCAGCAAAAATTCATGGCAAAGAGGTGCATTTTTGATGAAGACCTACCGTTTCGGCGTGCTGGGAGCAGGCAGCATGGGCACTGCGATCGTGGACGGTGCGGTGCGTGCGGGGTTGTTTGCCCCGTCGGAGGCGCTGCTGTTTAACCGCAGCGAAGAAAAGCGCGAAGCAAACCGCGCAAAGGGCTATGCCGTCACGGGCGATTATACCGAGGTATACACCGCGTGCGACATGGTGCTGCTCGCGGTCAAACCGCAGAATTTTGATGAAATTCTGCCGGTTTTAGCGGGCTGCGCAGGCGAAAAGCCGCTTGTCATTTCGATTGCGGCGGGCGTGACCTTCGCCAAGATGGAGGCCGCGCTCGGCGCGGACACGCCCATCATCCGTGTGATGCCCAACACCCCGCTCATGCTGGGCGAAGGCGCGACCCAGCTGGTTAAAAACGCGGCCGCGAGCGAAGCGCAGCTTGTGCAGGTGCGCGCGCTGTTTGACACCATGGGCGTAACCGTGGTGTTCGACGAAGAGCGCATGCTCAACGAGGTGATCCCATACGCGGGCTCCGCGCCGGCCTATCTTTACACGTTCGCGGATGCGATGATCCAGAGCGCCGGGCAGCACGGTATTTCCGAGGACGACGCGCTGACGCTGTTCTGCCAGACCATGATCGGCTCCGCGAAAATGCTGCTTCAGCGGGATAAAACGCCCGCCGAGCTGATCCGCGCCGTGTGCTCGCCCGGCGGCACGACGATCGAGGCGATGAAGGTGCTCGAAGCACGCGGCCTGTACGATATTTTGGCGGAAGCGAGCGATAAATGCATTGCGCGTGCCTATGAACTGGGGAAATAACCGGTCCCTGCCATTGACTTTGGCGCGCCCGTATGGTAAAGTAAAGTTAAATATTCCGCATCACTTTGAGAGGAAGTGGATACCGTGAAAAATGCAACAAAAGTAAAAGCGGGTCTGCTGCTGACCAGCCTGGCCTGTGCGGCCGGCGCTACGGCGGCGCTTGTCCTGCTGCAGAAAAAGCGCGAGGAAGAGGTTTATCACGAGGCTGAACTGAAAGCGATGGACGAGCTGGAGGAAATGATGCGCGAGGAATCCGACTGCGCTTCCTGCGCCTGCGCCGAGGAATGCGCGGACGCCTCCTATCAGGATACGTTCGACGAGGCGGTGCCGGCGGATGACGCGGCAGAGCCGGCCGAAACTCACGAAGAGGAGCCGGCGGACGACGAAAAGTCCGTTGAAAACTGAAATATCGTGCAGATGGGCGGAGGAAAGTTCTCTCCGCCCTGCTTTTTGCCGTAAAACCAAAATAAGGAGACAGAACCATGATCGAATATGAAGGCCGTGTATTTCGTCCGCCATCCGAGGCATACAGCCTGATCGTACAGGTGACGATCGGATGCAGCCACAACAAATGCACCTTCTGCGATATGTATAAGGAAAAGCGCTTCCGCGTGCGCAGGCTGGAGGATGTCAAGCGCGACTTTGACGAGGCGCGGCGCATGTACCGCCGCGTCGAGCGCATCTTCCTGGCGGACGGCGACGCGCTCATGTGCCGCCCCGAGCATATGGCGGAGATCCTGCGCTATATCAGGCAGCTGTTCCCCGAGTGCGAGCGCGTGACAAGCTACGGCTCTCCCGCATCCATTCTGGTCAAAAAGCAGGAGGACCTCAACATGCTGCACGAGCTGGGTCTGGAGATGATCTACCTCGGGCTGGAGTCCGGCTCGGACGAGGTGCTGCGCCGCGTGAACAAGGGCGAAACCGCGGACGAGATCGTGCGCGCGGGCCTGATGGTCAAGGAGGCCGGCATGAAGCTGTCGGTCACCTGCATTGCGGGCTTGGGCTCCACTGAGCTGTCCGAGGAGCACGCGATCAAGACCGCTGAGGCGCTCTCGCGCATGAAGCCCGAATACATCGGCCTGCTCACCCTGCTGTTTGAGCTGGAGACCCCGCTCATGCGCGACTGGCAGGAGGGCCGCTTCTACCTGATGAACCCGATCGAGATCGCGCACGAAACCCTCATCCTTTTGGAGCATATCGACTCGGAGGGCAGTATTTTCCGCGCGAACCACGCCTCCAACTACGTCAATCTGGCCGGTACGCTCAACCGCGACCGCGAAGCAATGTGCCAGCGGCTGCGGCAGGCGCTTGAGGGAAAAATCCAGTTCCGCAACGAGGCGTTCAGGGCAAGATAACCAAAAATATGCTCGATTTCTTATATAATCCGGCAATATGATCTAAGTTTTGTGTTATTTTTGTTACAATTTCGAAAAAACGCGAGACAAACAGAACAAGTTGTGATATACTAGTCTCGTTTTGGGGTCGGATACAGCCGATATCCCCGCTGTTAAGATTGTGTTAAATCGTGCGTATTCCGTCTGGAGGATTGCTGATGGATTCCGTGTCCCACGTTCGTGTGGCCAACCTTTTGTTGGACTATGTTGAGCAGACCTGTGGCGTAACATTTGACCAAAGCGGCTTTGTTTATGGCAATTTGAAGCCTGACCTGACCGGTACTTACCTGACCAAGCGGCATAATCCCTCGATCATGATGGACGAGGTGATGGACAAGATCCGTGCTTTCACAGAGAAATATACCATTGGCCCGAACAACGGCAAGGATCTGTCGGTCGATCTTGGGGAAATCTGCCACTTTATGACCGATTTCTTTACCTATCCGCATAACGACGATATTTATGACCGCAATCTGCTGGCGCATTATCTGTATGAAAAGCGCGTTGCGCTGGTCATCCGCCGCAGATTGACCGAGGCGAAATTTGAGAAATGGGCCAGCCCGATCATTCCACCCACCTCGGTGGATGCGCTGGTAAACCGCATCACCGCCATGCACGACAGCTACCGCGCCGAAGGGCGCCGCCATGGCATTGACGACGACCTGATACATATCTGCCGCGCGACTGCGACGGTCGTGCTGGCGATTATCAGCATCGTTTACGAGCAGGTGGAGGTTCCGGCGGCGGCGATCGCGTAAGAGACAGCAAAAAAGCACGCTATCTGGCGTGCTTTTTTGTGCGCTGTACGCAGGGGCGGTCACTCCTCGGTGAAGGTGAAGATCTCCTCGACGGTCAGGCCGAACACCTTTGCGATATCCATCGCCAGCTTGAGCGAGGGGTTATACTGCCCGTTTTCCAGCCGTCCAATGGTTTCGCGGCGCACGCCGACCAGATCGGCCAGCCGCGCCTGATCCATATCGTGCGCCGCGCGCAGCTCCTTGATGCGGGTTTTCAGCATGGCACTCACTCCGAGCGGCTCTCGTAGTAGAGGAAGGCAGCGTCCTGAATGATATTGATCAGGGCGATCAGGATCAGGACGTAATCGTACGAGATGGTGAGCGGCGCTTCATTCCCAAATATAATATACAGAAGGAGCGCAACGTCGATCAGGTTGAACAGCAGCGAGTTTGCCTTGTAAAAATTCCCGGTCGCACGTTCGTCCGGCTTTTCCACACCCACGCCGACATCCAACAGGATAACGCCGACGAACACCACCAGGATGACTGCGATGGCAATCCCCATCAGCGGCTGCGAGTCGAACGGCCCGTAAGAGCGTCCGATCAGCAAGAGAAGCAGCATGATGCCCCACCCGATGGCATGGAGCAGCTTTGCACGTGTCAGTGTCATAGCAATCCCTCCTGTATGTGATATATTTGTATCTCTATGCGATAAATATATCACATAAAAAGTGCACTGTCAATATCCGGCGATAAGCAGTCTGTCGAAAAAGTCCTTCGCGCGAAGCGCGCATCAAATAGGAAATTGCGGCGAGCCGCAATTTCCATAAAAAACGAGAGCGTGTATCTCGGTTTTTATACAAGCCGCTGACAAGTGTGCCTGCAAGGCGCGCGCAGACAGCGGAACTTTCGATCGAAAGCGTGGTTTCGATCGAGAGGCTGTTCGAAAAACTATGTTTTTCGACAGCCTCAATGTTTCTATTTTCCGGCAAACCGTGCTATAATAAGAAAAAACAACTTGGGAGAGACTATGAAACACGTAACGATCTATACCGATGGGGCCTGCTCGGGCAACCCGGGGCCGGGCGGCTGGGGCGCGATCCTGCAGTACGGCGCGCACGAAAAGGAGCTTTCCGGCTCGGAGCCGTCCACGACCAACAACCGTATGGAGCTGCTCGGTGTTATCACCGCGCTCGAGGCGCTCACCGAGCCGTGCGCGGTCGATCTGTATTCGGACAGCAAGTACGTCGTCGACGGCATCACAAAGGGCTGGGCGAAAAGCTGGCGCGCCAAAGGGTGGGTGAAGAGCGACAAAAAACCCGCCAAAAATCCGGAGTTGTGGGGACGGCTACTCGATTTACTCGATAAACATGAGGTCAAGTTCCATTGGGTGAAGGGGCACGCGGACAACCCGTACAACAACCGCTGCGACGAGCTCGCGGTCGGGGAATACCAGAAATACAAATGAGGAGCTGCTGATGGAACGGATGCGCCGCGCGCGGAATGCGATGCTGATTTTCTATTATGTGTTTACGGCCTGCGGGGCGGTGTTCTGCCTGCGGCGGGATGGAACGGTATACAACCTGCTGCTTGCCGCTGCGGTGTTTGCCCTGCCCGCCGTGCCGTTTGCGCTGTACCGCGTGTGCCGCCTGCGGCCGGTCTACCTGCTCGAGATCGTGTTCGACGGGTTCGTGCTTACGGCGGTACCGTTTGCGAGCCTGTTTGGCGGGTATGATTTTGTGCCGTACTGGGATAAGATCCTGCATTTCCTGTCCGGCTTCCTGTTTGCGGTGCTGGGCACGGCGGTGTACTTTTCCTGCAAGCCCGGGCGCAGGCTGGAGCGCGGGGATGCCTTCAACGCCGCGCTGTACACCTGGATGTTCGCTATGATGAGCGCGGTGCTGTGGGAGATCTGGGAGTATTTCGTGTCCCAGTTCGGCGCAGACCCGCAGCATGTGCTGACCACCGGCGTGGGCGACACCATGCAGGATATGATCGTCTGCACGCTGGGCGGGCTGATCACCGCGGTCTCGTGCTGGAAGTATCTGCGGCACCTGGGCGAAAAATGGCGCAAGGGGCTGATGATGAGCCTGTTTGAAGCCTATTACCGCGAAAATATCGAAAACCGTCCATAAAAAATCCCGCCCGACAGCATACGCTGGGCGGGCGGGGAGAAATTTGGCGGCGCCGCAAAAGTGCGGCGCTGTTTTTACTGGTGCAGATGCTTAGTCCTGCGCCGCATTCTTGCGCGCAGCCTTACGGCCAAAACGCACAGAACCATTCGCGCGGACCGCGTTTTCGCTTATCTTGACAAGCGAGTTAACATACGAGTTCATGGGTCAAGCCTCCTTCTGATGTCTGTTCAATATGTCGGGCGCCCGAGACGGTGTCCGGCGGGCGAATCCTATTGCGATTTGTCTGCTTTGTGCGATGGTATTATGATACCGCATTTGCACAGCAAAAACAAGGGGATTCTTGTACGAATAGCACAAATAAATAATATATTATTTGTGTGATAAGCACAATGCTATCCCTCGGTGTGGATGACCGAGACCGGACAGCCGTCCGCGGCCTCCTGCGCGCCGGATTCCTCTGCGCTGTCCGACGGCTGGTGGTGTACTTCGGCAAGGCCGTCCTCCGCGATGCGGAATACTGCCGGACAGGTGGCTTCGCACAGGCCGCACGAGATGCAGCCCCCACGGTCGATATTGACTTGCATGAATAAACACTCCTTTCTGTGCAAGGAGTATGTGCAGAATGCGCTGGAATTATAAGTCCCTTTTGCGCGCGGAAAAGCCGCCGCATGGGAGAGAATTTGCGCTACAGCTCACCACACATGACGGCGGCGAGCGCATCCTCGGTGGTGCGCGCGCCGAGTGAGATGGCACCCATCGCCTCAGCGCGGCGGCCGACGGCATACTTGTGCAGGTCTACGCCGCCTTCGGTGCACTGGGTCGTGATATACACCCGCGTACCGCTTTCCATCAGGCCGCGCACCGCCTGCTCCAGCCGCTGCGGAATGCCGCCCGCGCCGAAGGCTTCCAGAATGACCTTGGGGTACCCATGCAGAGCGGTAAAAAAATCCGGCTCCAGATCGGGCGTGAGCTTGACGAGCAGCACGCGCGGATCGATTGGTTCCACCAAAGCGGGGCTGCCGGAGACGGTCGGCGGTGCGTCCAGATGCACTTGCCCAGCCCCATCCACCGTGCCGGCCAACGGCGCACTGGCGGAGATGAACGCGTCCGCCTCGGACGAATGCCGCTTGAACACATGATTGCCCAGTATGATTTTGCCGTGCAGCACGGCGAGCACGCCGCAGCAGCCCGCCGCCGCGACGCGGAAGGCATCCAGCAGATTGCGCGGCGCGTCCGAGCCGGACACGCCCATGGGCAGCATCGAGCCGGTCAGTACCAGCGGCTTATCCAGATTGGGCAATATATGGTGCAGCAGCGCGGCAGTGTAGGCAAGCGTGTCCGTGCCGTGTGCGACGACAAATCCGTCATACCGGGTGTAATGATCCCACACGGTGTGTGCGATCCGCATGCGGTCGGCGGCGGTCAGGTCGGTCGAGTCCAGATTCATCAGATCACAGACCGCCACCTCACAGATTTGTTTGAGTTCGGGCAGCAGATCGAGCAGTTCCGCCCCTGTCAGCGCGGGCGAAAGCCCGTTTTCCGTTTTGCGGCAGGCGATCGTCCCGCCTGTCGCAATCAAAAGCACCTGTTTCACCAAAATTCCTCACATTCCCGCGCCATTGGCGCATATCAAATAGAAACCGGCCATGACAATGGCCGGTTTCATAAAATCCGGGGGCATGTACCTCGGATTTTATACAAGGAGGCGATTTTGTGTGCCGTTTACGGCGCGCAAATATCGCGTATCGGCTTTGTCCGCGCTGTGCGCGGCAAAGCCCTAATCGATGGAAGCTGTACGCTTCCATCGAATGATATCAAATGATATCATTTGTAGCTTTCCCGCAGAATTTCAATAATATCCTCGCGTGTGAGCGGCCGCGGATCAACACGGAACAGGCCGCCCATCGTGTCGATGGCATTGTCCGCGATTTTTCCGAAGTCCTCAGGTTTCACCCCGTAGCCGGACAGGCGCAGTTCATACACATTGCAGCGCTTTTGCAGGTTTGTCAGTGCGCGGATGAAATCCTCCGGCTTTGCCGCGTCCGTGTGTCCGAGCGCACGGGCGAGATCGATCAGGCGGTCGCCCGAGGACTCCATGAAGCGGCTCCAGTATGCCTTGGAAATCATAATCAGGCCCGCGCCGTGCGGCAGCGCGGGATGATAGGCGCTCAGCGCGTGCTCGATCGCATGCTCGCCGGTGCAGCTGGACAGCGTTTCGACAAATCCCGCCAGTGTGTTGGCGAGCGCGACATCCGCGCGTGCGTCCGCGTTGCCGCCCTCGTGTACGGCGGTTGCGAGAGACTTGCCGATCAGTTCGACCGCTTTGAGAGAGAACATCTCGCTGATGGGCGTTGCGGTCTTGGCGAGGTAACCCTCGGCCGCGTGGAAGAAGGCGTCAAAGCCCTGATAGGCGGTCAGGTGGGGCGGAACGGTCATCATGAAGTCCGGATCGACGATCGAGATAGTCGGGAAACACTTTTCGCCGCCTCCGCCGATTTTCTCCTCGCCATTGGTGATGACCGTGAACGGGTCGGCCTCAGTGCCCGTGCCGGCCGTGGTCGGGATGGCGACGATCGGCAGGCCCGCGTTTGTGATGCGTTTGCCGCCGCCCGAGCCGCCGTGGATATAGTCCCACCAGTCGCCGTCGTTGGTGGCCATGATGGCAACCGCCTTGGCGGTATCAATGGACGAGCCGCCGCCAAGGCCCACGACAAATGCGATATTCTCCTCGCGGCACAGCGCGGCGCACTCGCGCACGCCCTCGATGGTCGGATTGGGCTGCACCTTGTCATAGACGATGGTGTCATGTCCGGCTTCCGCAAGCGCATCCTGCACCTTGGCGACATAACCCAGCCGCGTGGTGGATGTGCCGCCGGTGATGATCAGGCCGCAGCCCTGCGGCAGACGTGCGCGCGCAAGCTTTTTGACTGCGCCGTTGCCGAAAAACAGGCGGGTGGGCATGTAGAAGCTGAAAATATCCATGTTTATATCCATTCCTTTCGCTTTGCTCAGGCACAAAACGTTATGAAAATATTTTCCCTGAGCTTTTTTTCTTTATAATTCTTCTTGTAGGGAACTCGGTATACTACAAATCACGGGGAGGTGAGT
>DXDO01000037.1 GCA_019115425.1 Candidatus Agathobaculum merdigallinarum
GATCCCGCACAGGTATCCGTATACCAATACCTCAAACAACACCTGCGGGTCGGCTGCTGATTTCCTTCCTCGGGGAGAATAGGCGCGGTACAATGCTTCGTAATCCAACTCCTCCAACACCGCGCTTACCAGCCGGACAGGTGCGTTCTCCGGTATCATCTTTTCGCAATTCAGCGCAAGTACCAGTTGACCTCGCCGCTCATATACGTTACACTGGTCTTGCTTTGGTTTTGTGTTCACAAACTAAGCCTAAAGCAAAAAGAGCGGCAGGGCAACCCTTTTTGGACTGCCCCGCCTGTCATTTTTTCTTTGGCCTATTTTGCAACAGGCCCTTTGTGTTGCGGCGCGCCTGACCTCAGGCAGGGAAACGAGCCGCTGCGCGCGGCAGGCGCAGGATGTGTATCTGCTTTGGCAAAGCGGGCGAAAGTTTGCGGCCTGCGCGGCCGCCTCGCGCACAAGAGGAGGGGGAACCGCATGGTTCCCCCCTCCTCTTGCGGATCACCACCCCTTCCTTTAGGGCGCGCTGCGCGCGCAAAGGTAAGTCGCGCGTTGCGGTTGCCGCCCAGCTGCTTTAACAGGGTAAGCGGAACTGCCGCCACACAGGAAAGCGGGTACGCAATGTGTGTCCCTACGGTGCAGGTGGTGCAGGGTTATTTGTGCGGCCAAGCAAATAATCCGTGCTTGTATGGTAAATATCAGCTAATTGCAGCAAAACAGCGGTAGGGATGTCATTTTCGCCGGTTTCATACTTGGAATATCCGGTTTGAGACATGCCGAGCATTTCAGCCACTGTAGTTTGCGACCATTGTTTATCATTTCGTAAATCACGCAAACGGGGATACATATTAAAATCACCTCTTGAAAAGAATTATAGCTTAACCTGTTTCAGGGTATTGCATTATAACCTGAAATAGGTTATAATGCGGCTGGGTGATCGATGTGAAAAAGCTGATTTGTCAAAACTGCAAGCATTTCCGCGTGCATTATGTCAAAGACCCTGCGGGGAACTACCGCCGCGTCAGGGGCGGCCACTGCGTCTATCCGCGGCTCAAGCTGCGCTATGGCGAAAAACCTGCATGCGCGCATTTCCGTCCAGCGAAACCGGAGGAGCAAACCTGTATGGGACGGCCGCATGAAAATCCCCGTGAAATGTGAAAGACTTTCTCTTTACGAAACCGCCTGCCGCCCGTATAATAGTAGAGTCATTTGCAGAGAGAAGGCGGGATAGGCATGCAGCAGGCGGAAACGCCGCTTGGCACCGCACCGGTCGGCAAGCTGGTTTTACAGCTGGCGATACCGGCGATGCTGGCGCAGTTTGTCAATATTTTATACAGCGTGGTCGATCGTATGTACGTCGGCCACATCGCAGAGGTGGGTGCGGACGCGCTGGCAGGCGTGGGCGTATGCGCTCCGGTCGTGACCATGATCACGGCGTTTGCCGCGCTGGTCGGTTTTGGCGGCGGTCCGCTCATGAGCATCCGCATGGGACGGCGCGACATGGACGGCGCACGGCAGATCGTTGCGAACAGTTTCTATCTGCTGCTGGCGCTGTCGGTGCTGGTGACCGTGCCGGTGCTGGTGTTTCGGCGGCCGATCCTGTTTGCTTTCGGTGCGAGCGAGCAGCTCTGGCCGTATGCGGAGGCGTATTTTACCACCTATGTCGCGGGCACAGTGTTCGCGCTGCTCAGTACGGGTCTGAACCAGATCGTGATGAGCCAGGGCTTTTCGGGTACGGCGATGCGCTCGGTGATGCTGGGCGCGGCGGTCAATATCGCGCTCGACCCTGTGTTCATTTTTGGGCTGGGCATGGGCGTGCGCGGCGCGGCGCTGGCAACCGTGGTGTCGCAGGCGTGTTCGACAGCATACATACTCCGCTTTCTGTTCGGAAAACGCGCGCTGGTCGGCATCACGAAACAGCCGGTGAACGCGGGCTGGCTGCGGCGTATTGTGCAGGTCGGCCTGTCGCCCGCGCTGATTATCGCGCTGGACAATGTGCTGCTGATTTCGGTCAATGTGATGCTGCGCAAATACGGCGGCGCAGACAGCGATATGCTGATTGCGTGCGCAGCGATTTTACAGAGTTTCATGCTCATTATCACCATGCCGCTCGGCGGCATCACGGCAGGCACGCAGTCCATTCTGGGCTATAACTACGGCGCAGGGGATACAAAACGTGTCGTTCGCGCGGAAAAGTATATTGTTCTGCTGTGCTTTGGGTTTACTCTGGTCATGTTCCTGATCGCGCAGACGGTTTCCGGCTATTTTGTCCGCATCTTTACCTCCGATCCTGCGCATATCGAAATGGCGTCGTGGATGATCCGCACCTATACGCTGGGCGTGATCGGCCTTGCTGTGCAGTATCCGTTTGTGGACGGCATGACCGGCATGGGGCTGGTCAAGTGGGGGCTGACGTTCTCCATGCTGCGCAAGGGTGTGTTTTTTGCGGGCGTGTACATCCTGCCGGCGGCGTTCGGCGCGACTGCGCTGCTGTATGCCGAGCCGATTTCGGATATTCTGTCCGCGGTGCTCTCGGGCGCGGCATATCTCGTGCTGTTTCCGCGTCTGATGCGCCGCCGCGAGGTGGAGGACGCGCAAAAGGCATGACAGGCGCGGCAAAAGGGTGTATAATGAAATAAAATGGGGGAATAGAGCAAATCCCCGCGAAAACATGTGAAATATGAAATTAAAATACAACGGAGGAACCCATCATGGATTTGAAAGAGCGCGCACTCAAGGCGCATGAGCAGTGGGGCGGCAAGATCGAGGTCGTCGCGCGGTGCGAGGTCAACAGCAAGGACGATCTCTCGATCGCCTATACGCCCGGCGTAGCCGAGCCGTGCCTCAAGATCAAGGATGATCCGTCCCTGAGCTACACCTACACCCGCCGCCACAATCTGGTTGCGGTCATCACGGACGGCACGGCCGTGCTCGGCCTTGGCGACATCGGCCCGATCGCGGGCATGCCGGTCATGGAGGGCAAGTGCGCGCTGTTCAAGGCGTTCGCGGATGTGGACGCGTTCCCGCTCTGCGTGGCGTCCAAGGACGTGGACGAGATCGTGCGCACCATCCAGCTGATCTCCGGCTCGTTCGGCGGCATCAATCTGGAGGATATTGCTGCGCCGCGCTGCTTTGAGATCGAGCGCAAGCTCAAGGAGGTCTGCGATATTCCGGTGTTCCATGACGACCAGCACGGCACGGCGGTCTGCTGCGGCGCGGCGCTCATCAACGCCTGCCGCCTGACCGGCCGCAAGGTGGAGGACATCAAGATGGTGGTCAACGGCTGCGGTGCGGCGGCGATCGCGGTCACGAAGTTCCTGATGTTCCTCGGTGTGCAGCATATCACGATGGTTGAGCGGTTCGGCATCGTGTGCGAGGGCGACGAGCGCCTCAATCCCGCGCAGGCGGAAATGGCGCGGGTCACCAACCGCAGCCACATGACCGGCACACTGGCGGACGCGGTCAAGGGTGCGGATGTATTCTTCGGCATGTCGGCGCCGCAGGTGCTGACGAGCGAGATGGTCGCCACGATGGCGGAAAACCCGATGGTGTTCGCGATGGCCAACCCCGTGCCCGAGATCTGGCCGGAGGACGCCAAGAAGGGCGGCGCGGCGGTTGTCGGCACCGGCCGGTCGGACTACCCGAACCAGATCAACAACGTGCTCGCCTTCCCAGGCATTTTCCGCGGCGCGCTCGACGTGCGCGCGAGCGACATCAACGAGGAGATGAAGCTCGCGGCGGCCAAGGCGATCGCATACTGCGTGTCCGACGAGGAGCTGAACCCAGAGTATATCATGCCCATGGCGTTTGACAAGAATGTCATCCGCGCGGTCGCGGACGCGGTCGCACAGGCGGCGCGTGATTCGGGCGTCGCGCGCATCTGAGATGGACAGGGCGAGACGCAAGCGGCTCGCGCGCCTGCAAAAGCAGGAGGCGCGCACCGCTGCAAAGTATGAGAAGGCGAAGCCCTCGGTCTTTGCGTCCGTGCAGGACAAGATCCCGGACGGCCTGCGCGACAAGCTGGAACTGGCGTTCCGTAACGGCTTCCGGCTGGTGTTTGAGAAGGGCGGCGGCCTGATCGATAAGACCTACGATGCGGATAAGCTGCGGCAGGAATACGAGGAGAACGAGCGGTCCCTGTCCGGCCGCGCGACCGGCAGGGGACTGCGGCGGCTCGGCGCGCGTTCGCGCGCGGCTGTGCGCGGCGGAACGGGGATCGCGCTGGCGGAGGGCGCGGTGCTGGGCGTGCTCGGCGTCGGACTGCCGGATATCCCGCTGTTTCTGGCGGGACTGCTGCGCGGGCTGTACCGCATTGCGCAGAGCTTTGGCTTTGCCTGCAAAAGCGAGAGCGAGCGCTGTTACCTGCTGCTGCTGATTGCGGCATCGCTCAGCAAAGGGGAGGAGCGTGCCCGTCTTGCCGCGCTCGCAGAGGACACGGCGCGTGCGCTGGATCGCGGAGAGGCGTGCCCCGCGGCGCTGGACGAGTGCATCGACACCGCCGCTGCCCGCCTGGCTGACGAGATGCTGACGGCGAAATTTGTACAGGGCCTGCCGGTGGTCGGCATCGCGGGCGGACTGCAAAATGTACCGGTCTACCGGCGTGTGACCGCATACGCGGCGCGCGCGTATGAAAAGCGCCGCCTGCTGCGCGGAGCGTGATTCTCCGCGCATTTTGCTGTTGAGCAGAACGGCTGCGTGCTCATGGATCATGAGGCTGTGCAATTTTTGAAAAATGCACTTTGCACAGCCTTTTTCTGTGCAAAAATGCGTTTGACTTTTACTTTGCAGTTGGCTACAATAAAGGTAACAGATGCGTAACCGACGCATCAAGCATTGAGAGAAGACAATGGAGGGAATAATATGTTAGATCCGAAGAAAGTAAGACTCGGCATCTGCCCGATCGGCTGGTCCAATGACGATATGTGGGATCTGGGCGACGAGAATACGTTCCAGCAGTGCATCTCCGAGATGAAGCTGGCGGGCTTTGACGGCTGCGAGGTCGGCCATAAGTATCCGGAGGATAAGGAAGTCCTCAAGCATATGCTGGACGTGCGCAACATGACCATCGCGTCCAAGTGGTTCTCCTCTTTCCTGGTTGACAAGCCGTACGAAGAGGTAGAGGCCGAGTTCATCAAGGAACTGGATTACCTGTCCTACGTTGGCGCAACCGCGATCAACGTTTCCGAGCAGTCCGGCTCGATTCAGGGCAAGCTCGACACCGCTGTTCTCGATATGGAGAACAAGCGCGTGCTGACCGACGAGGAGTGGGACCGCTTCACCACCGGCCTGAACAAGCTGGGCAAGCTGTCCATGGAGAAGTACGGCATCCGCACCTGCTTCCATCATCACATGGGCAC
>DXDO01000038.1 GCA_019115425.1 Candidatus Agathobaculum merdigallinarum
TCATTTTTATCATGCATTTCACTTACACGATAAACCCGTTCACAGAACTTTTCCAGCGCAAACTCCATACCCGGACTATCTGCATCCAACAGCAAGCCTATCACGGAGCATCTTGCTTTTTGTATGGCGTTCTGCAACTGTTCTGCAAGCTCGTCAGAAATGGACTTCTTGCCGTCTGTGATAAACAGGATATCAGCATTTTCAAACGCTTCCTCACGGATCAGTCGCAGTGCTTCCCGAATCGGTGTCTCAAAATCGGTTCCGCCGTCAAAAAAGTGTTCGGCGGCAGACAGCAGATCTTGAGACGAGTACTGCCCCGGCAGGAGCAGGTCGGTGCGGAACTGACCTTTACCGGAAAAATGGACCAGCGCAAATTTACGCCCCTCGTGTGCGCAGATATCCTGCACCGCGAGTGCCAGCGCTTTGCCCCATTCCGCATTTTCGCCTTCTGTTGAGCCGGATTCATCCAGACAGACGATCACATCGCCGTGGCCTTTGTGAATGCGCTCCCGTTTGGCATATTGCAACAAGCCTTTTGCGTGGTACTTGCGCAGAAACAACGGCATGGTAGCTGGAGAGGCCATCAGCGCCAATTCACCCGAAAGCAGGTTTTTCATATCGCGTCCGCGCGTAACGGTGTATTTTTCACCGCGGTCATGGGCGTAGTCGTTCTTTCGCAGATCGGAAAGCATTTCCTTCATGCGCCCCAGCTGACGCGTGATGCCTTGCAGCATAGGGTTATTCCGGACACGATCAAGCAGAAACTGATTGTGTTCCGCCTGCTGCTGCGCACTTTGACTTTCATCGCCCCAGCATTGTGTCACGCATTTCGCCAGCATAGCCGCTTCCATACTGCATCGCAAGGCAACGCAGATCACCTGTGCAATTTCTGCGCTGCGCTTCTGCATCTTTGCCTGGATCATGCCGGTCACCACACAGACTTGTTCGGCAGTACTTGCAACTTCCGATGCAGTTTGCAATGCCGCCGGTGTTTGAGCCGGATCGACCTGCGCCTGCTGCACCAGATCTCGGAGTTTCGCATCAGCCGCATTATGCCGCCGTTCCAATCGCGTCAGGACGGATGCCAGAGGCTCTATCTCCTCGGCGCAGTCCAGCATGTCGGGCTCCACGGACTGCTGGTATGCGCGTGCCGCTTCCATGGCTGCAAACGCATTGCCTTTGCAGAGATTGCGTAGCTGCAAAAAGTCGTCTCGCTTCAGCAGATCGTCAACAAACGCAGACTGCACCAGCCGCACATAGACATCCCGTTCGTCCGAACGTGTCAGCCGCAGTTCCTGTGCAAACAGCAAATGGAACAGGTCGGCCAGCAACGGCAGGACATCGTCCTCCAGATAATACGGCGCACTTGCCTCCGCAAAGTCCATATCACCCAGACTTGTCGGGCGGGTACTTCTGTCCGTGCGCTTTGGGGACTGTAATGATGCAGAAAAGTCAAACAGTGGAGAGCGCAGCACCTGATCCAGAGAGAAAAAACGATATTTCATGGCAAACCTCCCATCAGTATGGAGGAAAAGCAGGGCTTATGCCCTGCTTTTCCATTTTCACCAACTACATGTTTCTCTCAGAACGGCGTGTTGGCAGTCGGCATCCCGCCCGGCCCCCACGCATAGCTTTCAGGCACACCGCTGAAATCAGGTACCGCAAACTGTGCTGCTGTGCTCGGAACGGGTTGCGGATAACCAGCGGCAGACTGTGCCTGCATGACAGTTGCCGGTGCAGCCGGTGCTGCCTGCGGCATGGCCGGCTGCGGCGCGGGCGCCATGTAGCCGGATGCGGCCGGCGCTGCGCCCTGCGGGGCAGCATAGCCTGTGGTAGGCGCTGCCGTCGGCTGCGCCGGATTGCCGTTCTGTACATCATCCGGCTTCTTGTCCAGAAAATGCACATCGACACGCACCACTTCAAACGCCGTGCGCTTTTCGCCGGTCTGCTGGTCCTGCCATTCGCGGTGCTGCATCGCACCTACTACACATGCCAGACGACCTTTGCGGCCGTATTGCAGTACAAACTTTGCCTGCTGGCCGAAAACCGAGCAGTCGAAAAAGTCCGCTTCCGGCTCGCCCTCGCGCTTGAAATCGCGGTCTACCGCGATGCGGAAATACGCGATCGGCTTTTCCGGGTCTTTGCCACGCTGTTCTGGATCTTTCGTCATTCGTCCAATCAGGATAATCTTGTTAAGCATAAATTCTTTCTCCTTCCATCAAGCGGCGGATTGTAATACGGCAAGCTGAGCCAGCGGCACGGGGGTGAAAGCACACGCCTCATGCGCCTTGCGGCTCATCTCTTCCAAAGTGTTCAGCGCGTCAGCAGCCTGCCGGTGCTGCTCGTCGGTTGTGGCTCCGGCATCCAGTGCCTGCCACTCGCGATAGAGACCGGCAAACTCCGTGCGCAGCTGCACCAGCGCTTTGGCCTTCCCGTTGTCCGGGGCAGTGTCGAACTCATCGCGCATCTCAGTCGCCTTGGCCAGCAGTTCTTCAAGCCGCGTACGGAGCGGATCGTCGCACAGGCGCGTCAGCACGGCCTGTACCTTTTCGATTTCTCCCGGCTCGTTCCAGAGGTAGTTTTTTAGCTGGAGCAGATCTGCCGGTTGCACCTCGGTATGCCCGGCGAGCCAAGCGACCGCCTGGGCTACCGGACCGTAGCCGAAATAGGTACGGTCGGACACCGTGATGCCCTCCCGGCGCAGTTCGCACAGCACATCGTCCATCAGCTCATTGACGGCATCCGGAATAGCAACCAGCTTCACTTGCGCCTGCATGGCATACAGTTCCTCCAGCGAGAAGGTTGCCGTCACATCGCCAAAATGCCCGTCCTGCTTGTTCTTCAGGACGGCAAGCCGCGCGCTGCGCTCCTGCACATCGCGGGTCACCACACGAAGCTGAAAGCGGTCATAGAGCGGCGCGAGGATCTGTTCCTCCTTGTTCCGGAAGTTCGGCATCTCATTGGATGCCGAAAAGAACGAGATCACAGGAATCTCCACTGTCACGCCCTCGTTCGTATACCGGTGCTCGTTGAGCGCCGTCAGCAGCGAATTGAGCAGACCATCCCCGGCTTTGAAGATCTCATCCAGAAAGCAGATGTGCGAATCCGGAATCTTGCCTGCGGTGATGGTTGTCGGCGTACCGCCGTGCAGCAGGGACAGCCCCTTCTGGTACTGTTCCAGTGCTGCTGTCAGGCTTTGCATCCGCGAAGCGACACCGGTGTCTGCCGGGTCAGCGCGAAAATCATCCGTCGCCTGTTTCAGCTGCTGCTTGAGCTTCTGATACGTGGCATCGTCTGCCAGTACCTGCGCCGGGACAGCGCCCGGGATAAGGCTGGCGAGATCCAGCCGCCCGAATAGGGCTTCTTCGTCCGTCTGCTTGGACAGCAAACGCTCAAACTGCTTTGCCCCGGTGATACGCCCCCGAAATTCGTTGACCGCAAAGCTCTTCGCCTGCCCGGGCGCACCCAGAATGAACAGGTTGCGGCCGGACAGCAGCGCGAGCGCGATCGTCTGGATCAGCTCTTCACGCTCTGCGATCTCGCCGTTCACTTCCTGCATCACTGCCAGCATCTTATCTCTCAGCATGGGTCATTTCTCCTTTTTCAAACAATTCCACCGCACAGCGGAAGCCTTGGACAAACGAATCCTCACGTTCCAGATCGCGCAGCAAACCGATATCATGCGATACGGCGTGCAGCAGACTTTGTGTCGCGCTGTCAGAAACCGCCGCCATCGCCGCAAACGCCAGTGAGATGCGGAAAGAAAGACCGCGAATCTGGTTGCCATTGATCTCCGGCTGCTCATTTGCCGGTGCGTACTTGCCGCGGTACAGCCTGCGTACCGCATCCGTATTCAGTGCTTTCATTCATCTTCACCTCCCGCCTGAAAGAGCACTGTTGCCGTACCGGCATAGCGGATCTGGAATGTGACACGCGGATTCATGCGGTGCAGCAGGCTGGCGCGCTGTTTGAGCACCTCCAGCTTGGCTTCCGGCACGATGGTTGCATACATCAACCCCACCGGGAAGGTGTGGCTCGCCATATCGACCGCACCGAACCGTTTGTCACCTTTTTCCTTCGCGTAGAGCATCAGATTGGCCATCAGCAAACCTCCTTGCTGTCTTCCGCAGTCTTTTGGACGCGCTTGACATCAAAAAATGCCGGACGGAAATCGTGCGACGCGGCGCAGTAGAAGAAAAACTGAGCCAGTCCGGTGTTGATCTCCACCACGTCGCCTTGTCCGATCTCCTCGCCTTCCAAAAGCGGCATTTCGTCTGGGCTGTTTGCATTTTCAAAAAACAATGCCGGCGTAAGACCGGTCTTGCCTTCTGCGCGCAGCCGGTACCGGTGCGCAAACGGGAAAGCAAGCTCTCCGCTACTGATTTCATCTTCCGCAAACGCCCGTGCCAGTGCCGCGGCCTGTGCGTCCGCATAACTGTAAATGCGGTATTCACAGGGGCTTTTCCGCTTGGGACACCACTTCGGCGCCTTGTACGCCGGATCGCTCTTGCGGAATGCCTTGCGTCGCTTTTTGTTTTTGAAACCGGCGCAATAGCGGCTCAGGCCGAAATCCAGATGTGCATCACAACCGATGCAGCCGGGTTCAGCAAAGCTGCGCTGACGAAAGCCTTTCTTACAATCGTGTTGGCATTGTTGTAGCGCGTCGTATCAAAGATATCCAGCATACAAACCGATTTCCGCTGCATATCCTGTCCGATCAAGATGCCGTTCTGTTCGCAAAGCTCCATCGAATAAAACGGAAATGCGCTGGCAACGCCGGACAACAGCGCGTTGCGCCGTGCCTTGCGTTCGATCTCCGGCGCCATGGCGGCCACGGGCAAAAACGAATGAAGCGCCTGTTCCTCAAGATAGTCGCACCGTTTGACGATCAGCTCCAGCGAGGTACAGTGCCGCTCCACATCGGAAACGCGGGTTTCGAGGAGTTCAGGGTCATCCGCAGTGATCTCGATCAGGGTGTACATATCGTAGTAATCCTCGCCTGCACGGTTCATCTGATCTTTGATGTAAAGGCCGGCATGAATGGCGCTGTCCATCTGCTCAAAGTCTGCACGGGTGTCATCCACATCGCGGATGCGGCTGCGGCTCCAAATGGTGGAGTTGGCAACCTTGGGCAATATTTTTTCCCGCGGACGGCGCTGCAGTGTCATGGAGACCGAAATGCCGTCTCCCATGCCGACCAGCGCCGCCATCCAGCCGCCCCGCACCAGACTTTTGTAGCCGTATCCGGCGATATACAGATAGGCATGGTAGATGCCGTCCATCTCAATATAATCTTTGTGGGTAAAATCCACTGCGGCCGGACAAATCAGGTCCATGACACCGGTCGGTTCAAACTTTTTGCTGGTTTTCTTCTTTTTGCTGCGTCGGCCGAAACTTTTCCGTTTCGTTTCCGGCGGTGCTTCCTGTTCTGCGGCTTGTGCCATGAGTTCTTCTTCGGGGTCCGGTTCCGGCTGCTGCGGCACGCCATAACATTCCCGCAGCATATCCCGGAAGTACAAAGGCAACCGAACCTGTTCCGAGGTGTGTTTGCATAGCATGCCAAACACGGTCTGAACCAAGTGGTTGTCGATGTATCCCGGATTGACAACGGTCAGTCCGCAGCGGGCCAGATAGCCCACCGAAGAATCCATGACCTGCCGCAGCGCAGCAGCGATTTTGGCATAGCTTACATCACCGGACACCATAGAGGGTTCATATCGATAGGCAATATAAAACCGTGTCGTGAACGCCCCGTACCGCACCAGCTGGTTGACCTCGCGGATATTGTCCTCAATACAAGTGCGGCATAAGGCATCCTGCTCGGATTGCAGGAAGTCTTCCATCCGTCTCGTATACTGCTCGACGTCTACCGGCTGGGATAGGCAGAGTATCTGCAGGCTGTCCGGCGCAATGCGCAGCCATGCGGCAAAGCTGCTGATGATGCGAGTGCGCTCCGCTGTGCTTTGGAGAAAAAAGTTTGTCGGCAGCACTTCAAATAACGCCGCATATCCGCCGTCACGCGTTTGCATCACGCCATATTTGATATCTGCAATCGGCAGGCTGCCTTGCAGATCGTCATCTGCGGGCGCAATGGCCTCAGCCGCGCCTACCTGATCTCCGAAGATGATTTTTTTGATGTCCAAGTTTGATCGAACCTCCTTTGTTGATTGCGATGCGCCGGCTGGTGCGCCAGCGCACATAAGTACACAAAAACCGGGATAAGGATTCGTCCCGGATGCCGATCAGGCCAAAGCCGCAGACCGGCACCAGCAGGCAGAGCGACAGAATCAGCTTAACCGTGACGGAAAACGGTGTGTAATGCGCGATCAAGCTGCACAGGCCGAATGTCGGCAGGGCCAATATAGCGGCCTCAATGCAGTTTCTCAGTTCGAACAGACCGAGCACACGGCCGGCATCCGTGAAATTGACCGGGATAAAATAGATATCTTCATTTCCCATCCATCATCACCTCACTTTCCTTTACTTTGTCGAATAGATGGCTGCGCAGACTGTGAAATTCACAAAGATTCTCCTCTGAGCCACTCAGCCGACTTTGTAAAATGGATTGCAGTGCTTCTGCAATTCGTTTACGCGCCGCGGCCGAACCGGTTTTCTGGCATAGTTCGATCGAACTGATATACTGAAAACTAATCCCGGCATGCTGCGCTAATTCCCGTACGGAAATGCCGTATTTGTATCGCAAGATACGAAGCCGACAGACATATCCGTCCGTATAAACTTCCATGGCGTACTCCTCCTATTTCGCTATCCCAGCACCCAGAACGGGCCGCCGGCCGCCGCGCCCTTGTTGCACTCGGCCAGAAAGATGCTCAGATCCCACTCCTTCTGACTGCGTTCGTAACTGGCACAGTCTGCGACCAGAATCTTGCCGCTGTCCGTGATGCCGCGCAGCACAATAAAATGCCCGCCGCGGGTGAAGTGTCCGGCAGACATGATCGCGATGACCAGCTTGCCCTCCTGCAGCGCCTTGACCAGTTCGGTTTTGCTCTGGCCGATGCCGCGGCACGGCACGCCGTAATGCGCCGCACCGTCCGGGATCAGGCTGTGGTAGCTGCCGCTGCCCTCGCAGCGGTGCCCGGTTTTGACGGACCATTCACAGATCTCCGGCGGCAGAACGGTTTTGTTCGTCAGCGTAGACACACAAATTGCCAGTGAGGTTGGGCCGCAGCCCGCGCCTGCGATCGTATTGGTCTTACCGTACATCAGACTTCCCCAACGGGAATCATACTGGCTGAAATACACAACGTCCTTGGAGTTACCACGGCCGGTGAACACAATGTCCGAAAAGTCCATACCTGCGGTATTGTCAGACGAACCGCTCGGCGCACTGTACTCCGCATCCGCAATGGTATTCTGGATCACCTCCGCCCACATGCGCTGCATCTCGTCAAAGCCCAGCTTGTCCATCAGTTCCGTCGGGGTCATGTCCGAAATCACCAGAACATATCCTTCAAAATTCCCCTCGCTGTCATATTTATCCTTTAGTTCATATTTCAGCTTAGCCTGCATCGTCTGCACGATCTTGTCCTCATTGATCAGCATGACATCTTGCTCGCTGTAAACCGAGGTGATGGCGACCATCCAATAGTCATTGGTATTGCCGAGATTTTTCTCGATCGAGATAAAGCCAAGGTTTTCCGGCAACAGATCAATAAACAGATTGATCGCCTTGTCCTCGAGCGTCCGCTGGTCTTTCCATGTGACCGTGAGCTGCTCCGCCTGCGCCGTCATCTCCTGAATATCCGCAGAGGATGCGCTGGGGGAACCGAACAGATTGCACGGAATGGACAGCAGCATGAGTAGCGGCAGGCCGAGACAGATAAGCAGCGCGATGCCTGCCCCTTTCAGCAGGCTTGGCGCGGTCTCTGCCACAGCAGCTGCGGCGGCGCCATACGGACCGCCGGACAACGCGCCTTTTGCGATATTCGCCGCGGCAGCGGCAACACGCCCAGCGTTACTTCTTTTTTCTTCGTTTATGATGTTTTCCTCCTTCCTGTGGGGTCACCTTGTTATTCAGCGGCTGCGCGCTGCGGCGCAGCCTGCGCGTCTTGTCCGCAATATGTGGCCGTCCGACCATATCTGGCGAACGCACACTGGTTGTCACGTTGCTTTGCGCCGTGGTGGTCTGCTGTATTTCGCTATGCTCACGCCGTGACGGCGAAACAGCAGTACGCCGGTTCGGTGCGGGTGTTGCTGGGGAAACCGCAGGCCGTCTGCCGCCATCGGCCGATACAGGCGATACTGCTGGTGCGGTTGGTGCTTGCGTCCTCACTGCGGGCGACGGCGGCTGCACCGCTGTTTGTGATACGGGCTGTACCGCTGAGCGATGTGTCGATTGCCCAGATGTCGATGCTGTGGCCTGCGGCTGCGGCACGACCGGCGTCACACGGATCGAACCGCCGTCTGTGTCCGCTGTTACCCCTGTCTGCCGCATCGCCTGCTGTACCGGCGGCGCAGGCGGCATGGTGCGGCTCGGCGGCGATACTGCTAGACTGGCCGAACCAGAGGGAGCAGTCCGGTTGGGCTGAACCGCGGACGCAGTATGTCCCTGTGCCGCGGTGGCAGCTGCTACAGCGGCTGCCGGAACGATGCCGGATGAATGTCCTGCCGATTCTGTTGGAGACACCGGCGGGCATTCCGGCGCATTCTGCTCCGTATATCCTGCGCGCATCTCGGACAATTTGCTTTCGCTGTGCAAAAGCGTTTGCACAGGCGGCGGGGATACGGGCATCACTGGTGTTGCGCGCGCTGGGCGCGACGCGGTCGGCTGTACGGACGGGCGCACGCCGGGCGTTCCGGAAACAGCTTGCTGCGGTGTACCGGGGGTTCCCGTGTTGCTTGGGAATACCTGTTCGGGTGTGCGCGGCATGGCAGCGGCAGGCTGTACCGGCGTGACGGACAGTCCGGGCGCGGTATCCGCTCGGTGCATCGGCATGACCGGAGCGCGGAGCGCGCTTTCCGTCTGCGGCGCACCCATCCGTCCGAAGTCCGCGGGCAGCGGCGGAAGCACTGGAGACACAGGCGAAACCATCATCCGGCTTACCGCATTTGCTTCGGATACACTCTGGTTCTGACTGCGGATGCTGCTGACCGAGCTGCCGTCCTCCCAATCGTCTGCGTCAACTGAAATGGCCTGACTGACCTGCCGCATCGAAGCCGGATCACCAGCCCCATGCCGGTTGCGGAACGAAGCCAAGTCGTTCATCGCCCTTGCACCCGAACCGGCAACATGGATGGCTGCCCCAGCAATGCCTGCCGCGCCTACGGCAACGCCGCCCTGTGCAGATGCTCCAGCTGTGCCGGTGGATTGACCGCCCTGCTTGCCGCCGTGCTGCATGAAAGACCCGGATGTCGGCGGCGCAGGGCTGCCATGCCCGGCGGACGGCATACCTTGCGCTGCGGTGCGTGTGACCATTTGCGCAATACTGCGAAGCGTCATGGCGGTAAGCATCCCCGGGAAATGCGTACCCAGCGGATCGCCGGTCATCGCAGGATTGAGGCCGATGCGCAGAATAATGCCGTCCATCTTTTTTGCCATGCGAACAATGCCGACGATTAACATCATCCACGGGATAATGGCCGTGCCGTTCGGTGCATTGGACATTGCACTGATGAGCAGCTTGACAAACATCAGATTGAAGACCATCAGTGCGCACATCGACGCGAACATCCGCAGCCAGCCGCGAAAAATCTCTCCGGTGGATTTTGAACCGCCCATGGCAAAGGCCAGCGGCGCACAGTAGGTCAGCACACAGAGGATGACATAACGCTCTGCAACCTCAAAAAACAATTTGATTGTCTGCCATTGGATGATCACATTGACCACGATGACCACGATCCAGCCCGCATTGGGCAGCATATCAAAGGTATCTTCGCCAAACGGGTCAAAGGTGATGGCATTGGGGAGCTGGAGCATATCCATAATGGTTGAGGAAAACCCCAAACCGATCTCACAGATCTGCCGACTGACCATGAGCAAAAACGAGAACATCGCGGTGCGCAGAAACAGTCGTCCCGGTTCCTCAGCCTCAATGCCGACGCCGGTCGCCATTGAACGCATTGCTTGAAATGCTAGATTGCCGATCAGCAACGCCCAACCCACTGCGAAAAAGATGGTGCTGAGGTCTCCCACTACCGGCACACGATCTGTAAAATAGGTAAGATCTGTGTGGAACAAGTCCATTAGATGCTCTAGCAGGTATTCCACCATCTCATACCAGAGTGACGCCAGCCATTCAAACAGGGCTTTTATCAGTTTCTCAAGAATTTTAGGCTGCCTCCCTTCAAAAATGGCAAAAGAAAAGCACCGTATTGTGAAAAATACGATGCTGGCTACAATACTGCACCATTGCATTTGTAGCAATATACTGATAGAATAATAGTAGAATTCATGGAGGTGAATGACATGAAAATCAAATCATCTACCGTCCTTCGCAACGACTATAATACGATCTCCACACTTGCACACGAGAGCCAGGAGCCGATTTATATCACCAAAAACGGAGAGGGCGACATCGTTCTGATGAGTGTAGACGCTTTTGAAAACCGGGAACAGGTATTGCAGCACCGTGCGGCGATACTGGAAGCAGAGTTCTCGCGTTTGAGTGGCGAGCCCACCTATTCGGTAGACGAAATCCGTCGCAAGCTAAAGGAGAAGTACGACAATGCCTAATGCCTATCGTCTGGAAATTCTGACGCCGGCATGGCAGGACATTGACCGGATCTCCGATCTGCATCTTCTCCTTGTCGGCCCGCAATCCGCAGAGAAAATCACGGATAAGCTATTGGATACCATTGCTCTGCTTGCCTCGCAGCCCTATATGGGTGCGTTGCATCCTGATTCTTTCTTAGCGCAGCGTGAGTATCGTAAAATCATTTGCGGCAATTATGTATGCATTTATAAGGTGATCGGAACGACCGTATACGTTTATCGCGTCGTAGACGGACGGACCGACTACCCGAAGTTGCTGCGCTGACCCTTATTCCAGCGTTGCCAGACCGTCGAACAGCGGGCGGACATAAGCGATAAACGCGCCGATGCCGTTGATAATGACCCATGCGAGCCAGATGCGCTTTAGCCAATCCCATGCCTGGTCGGCCTTTGGCTGTGCACCGCTCATTTTGGCACCAATGACCGCAATCGCACTCATCAGGCCGGCAAGGACAGTAGAGATTGCGGCCAGCTTAGAATAAACGTCTTTGATAATACGGTTTGCGGCTGTCCACATATCCTCTACGGCGAATGCCTGTGGGATGACGACCGCCCCAAGGATCAGCAGCACCAGTGCGATCCGGTAGAAAAGAAAGGCACGTGTCATCCAGTCCTGATAGGCGCGCGCCGTTTGCAGTTTGCTTTCGTTCAAGAATAATCACTCCTTGCGTTTTGACTTTTGCTATTTGTCCTGCTATACTGTTGCCGGACAATGAATGATAGGATGTGAGGAAATGGAATGGGATAACGGCAGTAATCTGGCCGGGATCATCATTGATCTGGAAAATGCAGAACAACGGTTTTCTGCCGGTGAGCGTTCCGAATCGCTTAAGCAAGCCGCGCAGCGTATTTACAACCGTGCTGCCAGACACAACGATTCTGCGCAATCCAATTGGTGCCGTGAAATTATGGAACGCGCACAAAAACTGATAAACGTCTGTCAATAAGGCGGCGGGGAGCTTGAGCTCCCCGTCTTTTTTCATTCACTGAACTTGGTTTGCCGCACTGATGATCTCCCGATACGACCAGTGCGAAGCATGAACATCTGTAAATTGGGTAACGATGGCCTGCACACGCAGCGAGCGGCCGGTCACGCGGTTGATGAGTTTCGCCGCCTCTGCACGGGTAACAGAATAGTTCGGGCGAAATGTGCCGTTTGGGTAGCCGTTGATCCAGCCGTGTAGCTGGCCGTATGCCACCGCATCATGCGTCTCACCGGCAGTGGCCACATCGGGGAAAGTACTCGTACCGGACGCAACATAGGGTGAACCGCTCATGCGGTACAGCCAGACGGACAGCTCTGCGCGGGAGATCGCCGCATTCGGCCGGAAGTACGAAGCCGTTTCAATGCCCGCGGCATAGAACGCGTTGACCGCATTGGTGTACCAGCTGCCAGTCGGCACATCCGCCGCGCCGCAGCTGGGATACACTGTGAGGTCAGAATAGTTGGTCAAACGAGACAGCATCACGGCTGCTTGGGCGCGGGTTAGTGTGTTTTCTGGGTAAAAGAGATTGTTGCCCATGCCCTCGAAATAGGGCGTGGTTATGCCGCTCAGCAGATACAGCTTGCCGCTGCCTTTCCATGCGGCATAGGCGCTCAGCTGAACATCATCACGGATACCACTCACCGTCACCTTGAGGATTCCGTTACCGGACAGCGACATGGAATAAGTCTTGCTGCCCACCTTGATCGTTTTGGAATCCACAGAGGCGGTCGCCTGCTGGCTGCCCACACGCAGCGTCACCGTGCTGAGCTGGTAGCCGTCCTGCGGCGTGACAGTATACGTCACCAAGCCGCCATTGTTCACGCCTGCGCGGGAAGCCGATATGGTACAGTTCTGCGTCTTGCCGATGGTGACCGAATGATCGTAAGTGGTCAGCTTGGAAGCAGTGGCGGACACCTTGACTGGCGCATAAACGTCATCCACATACAGGATGACATCGGTGCCGCTTTGCTGCAGCTTGTAGTCTATGCCGTCCACAGTGATCTCGTCCTCGTCCGCATCCACCGTACGGTTGATGCCGTCCACGGAAAGTGTGATGCGGTTCAGCCGGTAGTTTGTCTCGGTGGAGATGGTAAAGCGCACATCCGTGCCCTTACTCACCGTGCTGCCGCAATCCTTGTCAATGTCCACGCCCGTACCTTCCGAGGTGGTAATTGGGATATGATCCTCGTCCAGCTCGGAAACAAAGTACACCTGCATATCGGTTTGCACGTCGGTTAGACGCAGCGTTACGCGGTCGTCCTGCCGGCTGATGTGGTACACCTTTCCGTCGAGCCAGATGCGTTCTTCGGATACATAGCCGGTTGCGGACTGCGTGCCGTTCTCCAGCCGGATCTCGGTGATTTCATAGCCACGCTCGGTATCCGCACTGATGTTCACATTGTTCCCGCGTCGCACCTCGACACGGCTGCCGGCCGGATCGACACCCTTATCGCCGCTGACGCGGACGACCAGCGGCTGCTCGCCCGGCTTGCCATTGCTGAAAAAGTGAATGCCAAGGCTTTCTTCTACGGTCAACGTCATCGTGACCTTGCCATCCGTCACGGAAAACGGATAGGTTTTCTCGCCTAACTGAACAGCACCATCGGCCAGATCAGCCGTGTTTGCCAGACCGGCATCGGTGCGCGTTACCTGCACGCGGGTGATTGCAGCGTCCCCGGATGGCGCTGCGGTAATCGTAACTGCCTTGCCGATGCCGTATGTCCCGCCGCCGCTGACCTCGATCCCGCTGTCCGCAGTCACGACAATCTTGCAGGAAGCCGCTTCGGCAGCTGCGGACAACGTAAGATCACCTGTACAGTTGCCTGGCACAGTCACTGTCACAGTGCGCCCCGCATATTGCAGCGGCAGCACAATACCACCCACGGTAAGCTGCGCCGACATTTGCTCCGCCTTGATTGCCACGCTGGCTGATGCATCGCCATAAGAGGCGTTCAAAGCCGTAATGCGGTAACCGTCCAGCGGCGCAAAGGAAACATCCCTTGCCACGCCGATTTCCCACACGTTGATGCCTACTTCACCGGATATATACCCTGTGCCGCTTTTTACTTCGACGCGGTGCGTGCCGCCCGCGGCATGAGACAGCGGAAGCAGGGCAGCCGCCAGCAGCCATAATACAAGCAGCAGTATGGGAAAGCGCAATTTCTTTGTCGTCATGTCTTCTCTCCTCTCTGTTCACAAAAATAGGCCGGTATGACAGGAAATCATACCGGCCTTTGCTGTTTATTCGGTTTCGCTTGCAATCAGGGCCGCGGCGGTCTGGTCGAAGACTTCCGAGCCCTCGTCCGTCTGTACATCGACCAGCGCGCGCCACAGGCGGTCCACCCGGGCAACGCCGTTACCCAGATCGGTGTAGCAGACGAGCTGCTCCATACCGACCGCATCATTATCCAGCAGCAGATGCACGACGAATCGTTTTTCACTAAGCTGCATCGGCTGGGTGTACTGGATGCGGTCAAATTCGCTTGCAGCCGACCAGTGATACAGCTCGCTTTCCGCCAGCTCACGCACCGTGCCATATTCGCCCAGCTGCACCGCCGAGCTATTCAGCACCAGCTCCGTGCTGACCGATGTGAGCTGATCCGTACCGGCAGTCGGCTCCTCGCCCGTATCAAGTGTGTACAAGGCGGCCGAACCACCTGACGCGAGTTCCACGTCACGCCGTACCAGCGGCACTTCCAGTACCTCTTCTGTCTGGGCATCGTTCCATTCCTCCAAATTTGTCTGTTTCATCTGTACAAATGCTGTCGTGTCCGTGTCGGGCACCTCCATTTTGGGATTATCGTCCGCGCAGCCTGCCGGCAGAAGCAGCGCCCCTGCAAGACAGACGGCGATCAAGCCGCGGAATTTCATTCTATCACGCCTCCTAACGCATTTCCTGTCCGATCACGCAGAACCGATAGGCCGGTTCGTTTGCAATACAGGTGAGCATGGTGATTTGGTTGCCGGCAGTGGGGTTCAGCACATCGGTATCCGTTGCAAGGATACGGCCGGCAAAGGTCACCCGGTAAGTGCGCGTGCCGAGCGAAGTCTTGTAGGTGACCACATCGCCGACTTGCACATACTTGAGGTTTGCAAAATACGGCCACGAACCGCGGTTGTGGCCGCACAGTGCGACATTGCCATTCCAAACGCTTGTCCCGTCCACATGACCGGCACCTTTCTGCATGCTTTCATAGGTCGCACCGGAATAGACATAGGCAAAAATGCTGCGGCTGCCGATGGACACCGCACCGAAATGCCCGTTTGTGATGACGAGCTGGCTCTGGGCTGTGTAGTCGCCGCTCATACCCTCCAGCCGATTGAATGACAGCCCTTCCAGACCGTTCAGTGTTTCGTCCGTGGCAATCTGCTTTTCCACCGCGCTGCCCCAAGGGTCTATGTATGACCCAGCCGGAATAATGGGCGAGCCGGTGCGCGGCGTGGTCTGGTCTGTGTTCGTGTCCATGCTGTCCGACGGCACGACGATCGTGCTGCCGCCCGAATCGTCCCTGCTGTCCAGATCGAGCGCGTGGTTACTGGATGTCGGGGTGTAAAAATAGTTGTCGTAGAGGTCTGCATCATATCGGTACTCGAGCGCCGAGGCAAGCGGCGGACTGAGCGCCAGCAGACAACAGGCCAGTGCGCCGCTGACGGCGCGTTTGATGGTGTTTTTCATGGTATTTCACTCCTTTTTGCAAAAACCCCCATCTTTGAGGGATAAACCACACGAAGCGGTTCTCTTGACAAAGACGGGGGGTATGTTATAATAATGATAAAGAAGGGCGCTGCATAGCGGTTGACCCTTTAAGTCAGCATTTTATTGCTAACCGCTTGGTGCCAGCCGAGCGGTTAGCGCACTTTTATGAGGAAAATATGTAGCAACAAGATTGCCCATATCAAAATTCTTACGAACTTCTTCATAAAGCATCACTCCTTTCGCAAGGAGTGGCCAACCGCTGTTTTGCAGCGCCCGGACAATAAAATTGTCCACGCAAATTATAGCATATAAGATGTTTTCCGTCAATTCAAGCCGCCTTTGGGCGGCTTTTGTCATATCTGCACCTGAAATGCGTAATCGCTGCCCACAAACGATTCCACCACATGGTGCTGGCCTTCGCCGCCGGTCTCGATGGCGATGTCCCGGCCAACCAGCCGTTTGGCGAGACGCCGGCGCAGGATCACCGTGTATTCGGTTTCCTCACGTCCCTGCAGCGCGGACAGGCGCAGCTTGGGCGTTCGTACCCGCACATACTGTCGGCTCACCACGTCGTGGATGCGGCGTTCTTCGTTGTAGACGTAAACACGGGCAATGTGCCAGCGGATATACCGCCAGATCAGCAGCAGAATGAGCAAAACGGCAAGGCCCATCGCGATTGCGAGCTGGGATACCGTAATGTCCGGGTTCAGCCCCGGCAGCACCGGAATCTTACTGCCCGTATACGTCACAGTATAGATCACACTGCCAATACCGGTTTTGGCGGCCTCGCCCTTGTAGACCGCTGTTGCCTGATATCCGTCTGCCACCTGTCGATTTGTATATGTCGTCTTGCTGTACGTCGCCGTGGCTGTCCACGAAGCAGGAACGTCCGAATCCTCCACGTTGGCGGTCTCAGACCAGCTCAGACCCGTCAGCGGCAAGGTCAGTCCGTCCGATTGCACGCTTTCCGGCACAAGACTGCGGTCATTGTAGGCCAGCTGATAGGTTTTGGTAACCGTATGCGGGTGGCTGTCCGTGACCGTGCTGTACCCGGTTGCTTCCACCTTGATGCTCTGCACATCAAGCAGAAGCTCGCCGATGTAACCGTCTTTGCTGTATGCCCGGGTCGCCGGGAACTGATCGATCACATCCGCAAGCTCACTGGACGGTGCTTCCACCGTAACCGTTTCCTCCACCGGCAGTGTGTCCGTCGTCTCCTGATCGGATTTATCCATACGCTGATAGCGGCAAACAACGTCAGTGCTTCCGACGTGGAGCTGGCGCTAAGCGTCTTGCCGGCAGCGCGATAACCGAGCGACGTAGAGCTGCCATAGCTTACGCCATAGCTGCTGTTTGCAGCAATCTGCGCATCGCCCAGCGCACACCAGATCGCGGCCTGCGATGCACTGAAATACATATCTGCCGTAAAGTTTTCCGCTGTGATAGGCGAACCAGCGAAAGAAATAAACTGGTTGAGCGTCATGCGGGCGTCACTGCGTACCGCGACGCCATACACATGCATATCCGATACACGGCTGGTCACCGTGTACGGCATTCCCGATGTGCCGGGGTTGCCCTTGCTGTGATCTGCACAGTAGGCGCGAATTTCTGTGCCGTCTGATGCTTCGGTAAACATCGGCCAGACGTTACGCGGCGCGCCGTTTTGCTGGAACCAAGCCTTTTGCACGCCCTTATCCGCAATGTTGTATACCTCGCCCACGTTGATTACGATGCTGGACGCTTCGTTGTCCTCCTCTGCCAGCGGCATAATCCCGCCGTCTACCGCACTGGAAAACGGCACAGTCGTAAGCAGGGTGAGAGCGGACAACAAGCCTGCGGTTGACCGTTTCAAAATGTCCTTTATCATTTTGCTCCTCCTTAATGTTGGAATAAAAAAGCCGCCTTCAAGGAAGAAGGCGGCGCACGTTGATCATAATTCACTTTTTTCATCCTCTGGATAAAAGAAAAGGGCGCGTTGCAGAAATGAAACCTGCAGCGCGCTCTTTTATGCGCCGGCAAAAGGAGCATGTGGCCGATAGGTTGTGGAAAAATAAGAGTTTGTTAAAGGAAAAAGGCATAGCAAAGCAGACGCTGGA
>DXDO01000039.1 GCA_019115425.1 Candidatus Agathobaculum merdigallinarum
TCCAGCGTCTGCTTTGCTATGCCTTTTTCCTTTAACAAACTCTTATTTTTCCACAACCTATCGGCCACATGCTCCTTTTGCCGGCGCATAAAAGAGCGCGCTGCAGGTTTCATTTCTGCAACGCGCCCTTTATTTTACTCGATGCGGTGCGGCCGTCCGCCGGCATACAGCTCGCGGCGGATCGCGGAGAACATACGCTCCGCCATATCCAGATAACGGCGGATTTCCAGTTCATCGATCGAAAACGGAAGGTCGGTGGGGTAGCGCGTTTCGATATACAGATCGTTGAGCGCCGCGCTTTCGTCCAGATATTCGGAAAACGCGCTGGAGTCCTGTTGAATGGCCTGACGGCACAGGTAGGTCAGGTTATGGCCATCGTAATGCCGGCCGGTGCGGTACAGCAGATAGCCCTTGAGCGCCTTTTCGATCGCCTGCTGGCAATGGAAGGCGATGTTATAATAGTCGCCGCCATAGGTCAGCAATAGGCGCGCGCATTGCAGGTCGCACAGCGCCTTGTCCAGCCATTTGTAGTAGAAATGACTGTCGGACGCCCCTTTACGTCTGCGAGCCATAAATCACCTGGCCTTTCCGGTCGATCCATGCCGCGTACGAGGTTTGATCCGCGGTGAGATCGTCCCACTCATCGGTGGTGTAAACGCTCAGATTGACCGGTACATCGGCCGAAAGCGCCAGATGAAGGCGGGTGCGGAGCCGGCGGCAGTCCGTGCCCTCCGGTGCGACCACACACAAGCTGAACGATTTGAGTTTGCCGGTGGACATGGTGCGCTTTTCTGCAAACAGTATGATTTTCTGAGGATGGCATACGCCGAGAATATCGTCCACAGTCTGGCGGATGGATTCGCTCATCAGATCAGGCCTCCTATGCGTCAAATGGCGTCAGCACGGCGAGCGCCTCAAAGCGCGTTCTGCCGCTTGCTGCGCCGCGGACATATCGTGCGCCGTTCACCGTGCCGCAGAGCAGGGAAAGCTGCTCGCCGAATGCGGTTTCAGCGGTGTAGTTGACCTGCAGCGAGGAGACAAAGCCGGGCTGACGCTGTAAGTCGAGCGCGTCCGAAATCAGCTCGACCACGCGCACGTTGTTCACATGGTTGTTCACATCCAGATCGGAATACAGGACCGGATGAATATGGTGTTCGCGTACGTTATCACAGGAGAGCTTGGGCAGCGGCTCGAACAACTCGCCGCGCGCGGTGTGCAGATAATCCTCCGCAATGGGGAAGCTGCTTGGGCGCAGGATACGATGTGTTTCAGGGTCAAGCGTGACCCACATGGACTGTGCATCGCCAACCGGTGCATCGCCTGCATAGAACGCAAAGCAGCGGTACCAGCTCACGCCGCGGATGCCCGGACACCAGGTTTCGCATCGAATACGCTCATAGGGCCGCAGAGGACGTGTGAGGCGCACTTTCATGCGCGAGAGCACCCACAGGATATGCAGTGTCTCGGGGCCGAGCTGAAGCGCTTCCGCGTGTACAGTGGCCGCATCCTGCATGATATTCCACAGAAAAGATGGCTTCGCAATGCCGCGGTTATCAATGTGGCTGTAATTGATCTCGTATTCGCGGGAAAGAAGATCAGCCAAATGGATCACCTCCTAACCATCAATAAAACAGGCTGACGATGAAACGGGAAATATAGTCGAGCAGAGTGGCCTGCTTGCCGGTTTGATCGGTGGTGGTCTCCGGCAGCATCCCGTCGTCCTTTTCAGCATAATGCGCGGACAGGAAGTCGGAACAGCCCTGTACGTCCATCAGCGAGGAATAGCTGAAAAACACCTCGCCCTGAATGTCGATGCTCTTGTCGAGCATTTCGAGCTGGCGCGCCAGTTCGGCTGTGCCGTACCAAACATCACCCGGCGCCGCCTCGGCAGAGCGGTATGCGCCGATGCCGATATACAGCGCCACATCGCTGGTGGCGACAATATCCTGCCACCAGTCAACCAGAATTTCAAAATCCGCGATTTCGTAGCCGATCGACCAGTAAAGCTGCGGACAGATATAGTCTACGGTGCCGCGCTTGATCCACTCGACTGAGTCGCAGTAAATCTCCCGGTAGGAGGAGCGGCCGTTGGTTTCGCTCCCCTTGGGGTTATCCGCCTTATTGTCCCAGATGCCGGCAGGGCTGACGCCAAAGGACAATGCGGGGTCGATTTCATGTAGGGTCTCATCCATGGCGGCGATCAGGTCGTTTACATTGTCGCGCCGCCAGTCGTCGATGTCATCAAAATCCTCGCCGTAGCGCGCGTAGGCTTCCGCATCGTTAAAATCCGTGCCCGGGTAAAAGTAGTCATCCAGATGGATGCCGTCTACATCGTAATGGCGGACAATTTCGGCCGCGCCGTCCACCACCAGCTGCTGCACAGCCGGCAGGCCGGGGTTAAAGTAGTAATTGCCGTCATATTCGACGACCCATTCCGGATGCTGCTTGGCGGGGCTGGTCTCAGGGAGGGCATCGAGCTCCTCCTGACCGTCCTTCGTGATGCGGTATGGATTGAGCCAGGCGTGCAGCTGCAGGCCGCGGCTGTGCGCGGCATCGATCCAGTAGGCGAGTACGTCAAAATCCTGATCCGGCGCCTGACCGGCCGTGCCGCTGACATAGCGGCTCCACGGGAAGATCGCGGATTGGTAGAGCGCATCCGCCGAGGGGCGCACCTGCAGGAATACCGTGTTCAGCCCCATCGCGGCGATATTGTCCAGAATGGTATCGGCTTCGCTTTTGAGCGCGTCAGCCGACAGACCCTGCGCGGAGGGATAGTCAATATTGTATACGGTGGAGACCCACACGCCGCGCATGCCGTCCTGCGCGGGCTGTGCCGCGTAGGCGACCGGAAGCAGCATCGTGAGCACCAGAATGACGGAAAGAATGCGTCGTTTCAGCATGGGGACACTCCTTTGAAAATCATCTGCTACGTTATTCCTATTTTACCATTGTGCCCCGAAGAAAGCAAGGATGATTGACTTTGTGCGGATTTCATCGTATGATGGAGAACGGACAGAGAAAAGGATGTGAACCAACCCATGCAGAAGAAAGTGTTAGCGCTGCATGACCTGTCGGGCTTCGGGCGTTCTTCGCTTGTACCGATCATTGCGGTGCTTTCCGCGGGCGGGCACCAGTGCGTGCCGCTACCGACCGCGGTATTTTCCACGCATACCGCGATCCCGAACTGGGTGACGACCGATTTGACCCACGCGATGCAGGGCACGATCGACCAGTACGATGCGCTCGGCCTGCGGTTTGAGGCGGTGTATGCGGGTTTTCTCAGCTCTGCCGCGCAGATCGACTGTGTGCGTGCGGCGGCAGAGCGGCTTAAAATGCCGGATGGCGTGATGCTGGTCGATCCAGTGATGGGGGATAATGGGAAGGTATACGGCACCTACACATCCGAGATGTGTCGGCGTATGCGGGAGCTGTGCGCGATTGCGGATATTATTACGCCCAACACGACCGAGGCCGCGATTTTGCTGGATTACGATCCGCGCAGCAAGCCGCGCAGTGCGGAAGCGGCGCTGGACTGGATGCAGGCACTCCGCGCGAGGTACGGGGCGCAGATTGTGCTGACAGGATTGGACTTTGAAGAAGGACGCGTCGGCTCGGGCTGTTTGTCGGAAAAGGGAAGCATGCTTAGTTTGCACCGCCGCATCGATCGATATTACCCGGGAACGGGCGATCTGTTTGCGTCTGTTATGCTGGGCGCGCTGCTGAACGATCAGAGTCTGGCTGATGCGTGCGACCGTGCGGGAGTGTTTGTCAGGGATTGTATTGCGTACACGGCGGCGCAGCAGACCGACCCGATGCACGGCGTACAGTTTGAAAAGCTGTTGTATCAGATTGTTTTGCAGCCGGAGCAAACAGAAAAAATAAAAGAACCTGTCATTTGACAGGTTCTTTTATTTGGAGCGGCTGACGAGGCTCGAACCCGCTATCGCACCCCACAAAAGCAGGCTTTTGCGAGGACCCCGCACCTCGATTAAAATGAAGGTGGAGGTAGCGAGCAGGAAGAAATGGAAGCAGCGAAGCGCCGCGAGCGCCAGCGAGCCGCGGCCGAGTGGCCGCGTCCGCTTTTGGGCGGCTTCGCCGTCCAAAAGTAGTAAAAATCCCCAGGAATCCAAAAGAAAGCACCTGTCAAAGACAGGTGCTTTCTTTTGGAGCGGCTGACGAGGCTCGAACTCGCTACCTCCACCTTGGCAAGGTGGCGCTCTACCAGATGAGCTACAGCCGCA
>DXDO01000040.1 GCA_019115425.1 Candidatus Agathobaculum merdigallinarum
GGCGGATGATTCGGTATTCCCGAACACGGAGAAATACGGCGAGCGCCCGCAGAGCGCCATGGTCATCACGGACAAGGTGGGCAATATCGTCGGCATCGCGGGCGGCCGCGGTGAAAAGACCGGCAAGCTCGAGTTCTCCTATGCGACTGACGCGCGCCGCCAGCCCGGTTCATCCTTCAAGCCGCTGTCCACCTATGGCCCGGCGATGGATCAGGGCGTCGTCGTGCCGAGCACAACGGTATACGACCGCGCGCTGCGCGAGGACGAAAACGGCATGCCCTGGCCGATAAACGACGGCCGCTACCCGTCCGGCCGCTCGATGACCGTGGAAAGCGGTATCGCAAGCTCGGTCAACACCATTGCGGTGCAGGTGCTCAACGCGCTGACCCCGCAGAAATCCTATGACTTCCTGACCCAGCAGCTGGATATCCAGCTGGTCGGCAGCCGCACCAATGCGGACGGCACGGTGCAGTCGGATATCGACCTTGCGCCGCTGGCGCTCGGCGGCCTGACCGACGGCGTCACCGTGCGCGAGATGGCGGGCGGCTTTGCCACCTTCATCAACGAAGGCGTGTTCGGCGGCACCCGCACCTATACCAAGGTGCTCGATTCGGAAGGCAACGTCATTCTGGAAAACACCCCGTATACCGATAAGGGCTTTACCAATGTGCGCACCGCGTACTATATGCTGGACTGCCTGCAGAACGTCACCGCTTACGGCACCGCCTCCGGCACGCAGATCTCCGGCGTGGAGACTGCCGGCAAGACCGGTACCCCCACTTCGAATACCGATATCTGGTTCTGCGGCGTGACTCCGCAGTATTCCGCCGCAGTATGGGTTGGCTATGAGTACAACTACACGCTGGACGGCCTGTATGGCCGCAACGCGACGGCGATCTGGCTGGAAGTGATGGAAAAGGTGCACGAGGGCGACTCCAATCTGGTGTTCGACTCGCATCCGGAAGATTTTGAAGACGTCCAGTACTGCATGGACACCGGCCTGCGCGCTTCGGGCGCGTGCCGCGCCGCGGGCCGTGCAGCGACCGGCCGCTTCTGGGCGGATCAGGTGCCGACCGAAGTTTGCAGCCACCAGAATATCGAGGAGGCATACAGCTTCACCAACAGCGGCATGAAGGGCGACTGGGAAGAGGACGAGGAGGAGCCGACGACCGATACGGAGACCGAGACCCCGGAGGAGGGCGAGGACTTCACCACGACCGATCCCGAGGGCGGCACGACAACGCCGACTGATCCGGAAGGCGGCGAAACCGGCGGCGAAACCGGCGGCGGCACAACCGACCCGGGTACCGGCGGCGAAACCGGCGGCACGACCGATCCGGGCACCGGCGGCGGTGATACCGGCGGCGGCACAACCGATCCGGGCACCGGCGGCGAAACCGGCGGCGGCACGACCGAGCCGGAGGCACCGGCGCCGGACGATCCGGAGGCACCGGCGCCGGACGATCCGGAGGCATAAAACGCGGCAGGGCCGTGTAAACTAACAAACGAATATCGTTCAGCGCCGCACAAGGCCGCACACATCGGGGCGTTAGCGGTGCCCTGCACCCGCAATCCGCTGCAGCGGGGATGATGCGGGCAAGGAGGGACGCACGCGCGGCGAGGCAGCCGCCCACAGGGCGATGAGAGACCGGTACTGCGCAACGGAGGACTGTGAACCATGTCAGGCGGGGAACCGAGCAGCATTAAGCAGAAACCATCGTGTGCCGCAGAGCTGCCGATTTTGAGCCCAAACCGCGGAAAGGCAGCCGGGCGTGCGCTTTCGAATTGGCCGCGTGCGGTCTTGTGGGGCGCTGAACGAATATTCGATTGAAACCACGCTTTCAATCGAAGCGATGTACCGAGCCTCCGGCTCGGATACATCGGGACGGGACAAAAGTTCCGATAAACGAAACTTTTGCTCCGACTGGTATAAAAAGTCCGGCGGAGCTGGACTTTTTATGAAAATCACGGTGTTGCCGCGATTTTCTATTGAAATGGCGCTGCAAGCAGCGCTGTGTTTGGAACGCTTGGAGGCGGGCTTGCGCCCGCCTCTTTGTGGTGTGAGCAGGGGATTTGCCCGTCGGAACAGAATTTTAGGGAAGGAGCTGTGAGGGCCTTGTATCAGGCATTATACCGCAAATGGCGGCCGCAGACGTTCGCGGACGTGATCGGCCAGCAGCATATCACGGATACCCTGCGCGCGCAGCTCCAGTCCGGGCGGCTGAGCCATGCCTATCTGTTTACCGGCACGCGCGGCACAGGCAAGACAACCTGTGCGAAGATCCTCGCGCGCGCGGTCAACTGCGAGCATCCGGTGAACGGCGACCCGTGCAACGAGTGCGCGGCGTGCCGCGGTATTCTGGACGGCTCGGTGCTCGACGTGACCGAGATCGACGCGGCCTCGAACAACGGCGTGGACAATATCCGCGACCTGCGCGACGAGACACGCTACACGCCCGCGCAGGTCAAAAAGCGCGTGTTCATCATTGACGAGGTGCACATGCTCTCAATCGGCGCATTCAACGCGCTGCTCAAGACGCTTGAGGAGCCGCCCGAGCATGTGCTGTTCATTCTGGCGACCACCGAACTGCACAAGGTGCCCGCGACCATCCTGTCGCGCTGCCAGCGGTTCGACTTCCGGCGCATCGGCGCGGAGGACATTGCGCGCCGCCTGCTCGACGTGGCGGCGGGCGAGGGCATCCAGCTGACCGAAGGCGCGGCGCGGCTGATCGCGCGCCTGGCCGACGGCGCGATGCGCGACGCGCTCTCCATGCTCGACCGTGCGGCGGCTGTCGGCGCGGTGGACGAGCAGACGGTCACAGCGGCGCTCGGCGTACTGGGACAGGACGATGGTGTGCGCCTTGCCGAGCATCTCAAGGCAGGCGATCTCGCCGCGGCGGTCGGGCTGCTGGACGAATACTACAACGCGGGGCGCGACCTCGCTTCGGTCTACGATCAGATGCTCGGCCTAATCCGCGACGCGCTGCTGGTCAAAACCAGCAAAACCGACGTTTCCGCACTGATTTCGCCGGCGTACAGTGTCAAGACCCTGCAGAAGCTGTGCGACGGGCTGGCTTCCTCCACGCTGATCGCGTGGAGCCGCGTGATCGGCGACGCGCTCGACCGGATGCGCAGCGCGGCAAACCGCCGCGTGGAAGCCGAGCTGTGCGCGGTGCGGCTGTGCAGTCTGGGCGCGGAAAACTATGACACCTTAGGCGGGCGCGTGGAAGCGCTCGAGGAAAAGCTGAAAAACGGCGTGCCGGTGCAGGTCGTACAGAGCACAGCAGCGCCCGCGCGCGGCACGGACGCACCGCCCCCGCCGGGGGACGAGGACGCGCCTCCGCCGCCGGACGACAGCGATGCACCGCTCTGGCTGGGCGAGGAACAGGGACAGACGGCCCCTGCTGCACCGGCAAAGCAGCAGCCGGAAAATACGGCTTCCGCGCTTGCAGACTGGCCGCATTGGCCGGAGCTGCTGGAAAAGCTGACCGGTAAGATCAACACCGGCGCGCACACCAACCTCAAGCTGTCCGCGAAGGGCGTGATGGAGGATGGCGCGCTCGTTATCCTGTGCGAGGACGGTATCACCGCCATGCTCGCCAAGGCGGAACCGACCATGAAGACCATCCGCGAGCAGGCGGCGGCGCTCGCGGGCGCGCCGATCAAGGTTAAGGTGCGCGAAGCGGGCGACGAGCCCATACAAAAGAAAAATACCGCGGTGGATGAGATCATCGGCCGCGCGAAAGCATTTGACATCCAAGTGAAAGAACTGTAAGGAGGACATATTCATATGGCAAAGGGAAAGGGCTTTGGCGGCGGCTTCGGCGGCGGCATGAACATGCAGGCGATGATGAAGCAGGCGCAGAAGATGCAGGAGAACATGCTCAAGGCGCAGGAGGAGATCGCCCAAATGGAGACGACCGGCACCGCGGGCGGCGGTATGGTGACCGCGACCGTGACCGGTACCTCGACGCTCAAGAGCATTGAGATCAAGCCCGATGTGGTCGATCCTGACGATATCGATATGCTGCAGGATCTGGTCGTTGCGGCGGTAAACGAAGCGCTCAAGGCGGCGGGCGAGAAGTCGCAGAACCAGATGTCTGCCATTACGGGCGGCATGGGCGGACTGGGCGGCGGCCTGTTCTGATGGACTTTTTCGCACCGCCGGTCGAGCGGCTGATCGAGGAATTCGCCAGACTGCCCGGCATCGGCCAGAAAACCGCGCAGCGGCTGGCGTTTTATGTGCTCGACCTGCCCAAGGAGGACGCGGAGCGCTTCGCGGACGCGATCCGCGACGCCAAGGCGCGCACCTTCACCTGCAAGCGCTGCCAGAATCTGACGGACAGCGAGACCTGCCCGATCTGCGCGGATCAGACACGCGACCAAAAGACCATCTGCGTGGTCGCGGAGCCGCGCGATGTGGTCGCGTTCGAGCGCACCAAGGAATACAAGGGCCTGTACCATGTGCTGCACGGCACGCTGTCGCCCATGGGGCACGTCGGGCCGGACGATATCCGCATTCGCGAGCTGGTGCAGCGCGTCGCGGATGAGGACACCGAGGAGGTCATTCTTGCCACCAACCCGGACACCGAGGGTGAAGCGACCGCGATGTATATTTCGCGGCTGTTGCAGCCGTTTGGGATCAAGATCACCCGTCTGGCATACGGCATCCCAGTCGGCGGACATCTGGAGTTTGTCGATGAGGTGACACTCACCCGCGCGCTTGAAGGACGGCAGGAGCTTTGAGCCCTTGCTGATCCTGGGGAATTGCTGCGCAATTTCGTAGGGCGCAAGAAGGTGAATTGCTGCGCAGCGGCAAGAGGAGGCTGGCCTGGCCCACGACTCGGCGCGCCAAACGCTGCATCCATATTCCATAGGGGTGCGCATTGCGCGCCCGTATATCCCCAGAGCAGGGCGCAGCGGCTCGCGTCCCCACAGAGACAAACCACTCGATTCCTGCCTGTGCGTTATGTGCACAAAAAACAGGAACGGCCGGACTTTCGTCCGGCCGCTCCCGCAATAAAAGGTAGGATAGAGAGTAGAAAGCAAGAACATGTGGGGGGATCTTACGCTTTCCACGTTTATTATAATAAATTGGAATTGTGAAC
>DXDO01000041.1 GCA_019115425.1 Candidatus Agathobaculum merdigallinarum
GTCATATATGCTGAATTTTTCAGATGTCTGTACAGAGTTCCAGCTGTCAGAGAAGCACTCTTGTATATATTAAACAAAATTCCTGAAAAGTGTTTGACAAATCCGAGAGCATGAAGTATCATAGTTACAGATCGGAAACAGATCGACAACAAAACAGTAACAACCCGAAAACAAATCGGTAACAACCGATGCCGCGGTATCCGCGGGTTTTCACGATGATTAGGAGTGTAACACAAATGTCTATTTCCCTGCGAAAGCATGCGTCAAAGCTGATTGCCGCGACGCTGGCTGTCAGCGCAATGGCTTCGGTCAGCGCTGCAGCGCTGGAACAGCCGGTAGCGATGCTCTCTTCCAACCTCAATTCTTCTGTTGGTACGGTTCTCACCTATGACCAGATCGATACCGCTGAGCAGGCGCTCGCCAATGCGAAGGCTGAGGCGGACGCAAAGAAGCAAGCCGAGGCAGAGCAGCAGGCAAAGCCTGTCACCAAGCCCTCCGCACAGAACGAATACAACAAGCTGCTGACCGATCCGGTCGCTGCCAGAACGGTTGCTTATTCGACCTCTCTGCTGGCTTCGGACGCCATCAAGAAGAACGCCACCGCGCTGGGCAACTACAAGCTGACGTTCTACTGCCCCTGTGCGGACTGCAACGGCGTTGCGGGCGCTAAGACCGCATCCGGCACCACCCCGACCGAGGGCCGCACGATTGCGGTTGACTCTTCCGTTATCCCGCTGGGCAGCCGCGTATATATCGAAGGCTACGGTCTGTTCATTGCCGAGGATACCGGCGGCGCCATCAAGGACAATAAGCTGGATATCCTGGTGTCTTCCCACGACCGTGCATACAATCTGGGCGTGCAGTATGCAAACGTCTATCTGCTCGGTTAAATATAAGATTATTTCAAAGGCTATGCGCTGCATAGTCTTTTTCTTTTGCTGCGCCCAGCGCTTGCATCCCATTTGTTCTTTTGCTATGATAGAAGTAGATAAGGGAGTGACGCATATGAACGCTGCCGAACGGCGCACCCAAATCACCCAGCTGCTTTCCGAAGCCGACAAGCCGGTTTCCGCCACCGTGCTGGCGGCGCACTGCGGCGTCAGCCGACAGATCATCGTAGGCGATATCGCCCTGCTGCGTGCAGGCGGTCTTGCTATACTTGCTACACCGCGCGGCTATATTCTGGAGAATGCCTCCGCCGTTCCCGCCCATGCCGAACGCCGTGTCGTCTGCTGCCACGAGGAAAGCCGCCTGCTGGAAGAATTGTATACAGTTGTCGATCTCGGCGGCGCATTGATCGATGTAACCGTGGAACACTCGGTATACGGAGAGATCCGTGCCCCGCTGCATATTTTCTCCCGCTATGATGCGGATGCGTTTTATCAAAAGATCCAAAATCCCGGCGCCAGGCCGCTATGCGACCTGACCGGCGGCATCCACCTGCACACCCTGCGTGCGGCGGATGAAACGACCCTTGACCGCGTTGTCAGAGGGTTGAAGGAAAGAGGATTTTTGCTCTCAAAGGATAACTGACAACATATGCAGGCGACCGGCCGTTTGCTGCCCTTCCCTATGCCGGATGTTCCCTGCGGGTTTATCCATGCAGCCGACATAGCGGTCGGCTTTCCAACTGCAAAAAAAATCCCGAGGCAGAGCCTCGGGATTTTTTTGCGCTTTTCATTCCAGTGAAAATTGCTTTTCACGGATTTATGCCATGCCGTTGAGCTTGACCGTCATCTTGCTCTTCTTGTTGGCCGCATTGTTCTTATGCAGGAGGTGCTTGGCAGCCGCCTGGTCAACCGCCTTGACAGCGGTCGTATAAGCAACAGTCGCTTCCGCCTTATCGCCGGCAGCAACGGCCGTATCGAACTTCTTCAGCGTGGTCTTCAGTGCGCTCTTGGCCATCTGGTTGTTCATCGCCTTAACGGCATTTACCTTCACGCGCTTCTTTGCAGACTTGATGTTGGGCATTCCGAAAACACCTCCTTTGTTCTCTATTCGTCAGTGTTTCTATTCTACCATCACTTCCCGCAAATTGCAAGCACTTTTTACAGGAAACCGCATAAAAAATATGCTGCGCCGCAAAATACCCAAAAAGGAGTGGTGAAAATGGCGTTTCGCACTGACCTTGCGATGGAAGCAATCGAGAATAAGGACATGGCTGCCGACATGCGGCAGGTCCGCCAGACCGACCGCACGCTGGATGGCTTTTCAGTCAATGAGGTCGAGATCCTGACCGATCGCGCCGCACAGGAGATCGGCAAACCGCGCGGGCGATATCTCACCCTTTCGCTCGACGCGCTCATCCGCCGCGAGGAGGATGCCTTTCCCCGCGCCTGCCGCGCGCTTAGCGCCCTGCTGCGCGAGCTGCTGCCCGAAACCGCCGGGTCCGCCCCCATACTGGTTACCGGACTGGGCAACCGGATGATCACACCGGATGCCATCGGTCCCCAGGCGGTCGATCATGTGATCGCAACACGTCATCTGGTGGAGCAGGTGCCTGATGTTTTTTCCTCCTGGCGTCCGGTATCCGCGCTCGCGCCCGGCGTACTCGGACAGACCGGTGTGGAAACCGGCGAAGTGGTCTGCGGCGTGCTCGACCGCATCCGTCCCGCGGCGGTGCTCGCCATAGACGCACTGGCAGCGGGCCGACTGTCCCGTCTGCTGCGCACCGTACAGCTTGCGGATACCGGTATCACCCCGGGCGCAGGCGTGGGAAACGCGCGCGCTGCGCTCAACGAGCAGACGCTCGGTGTGCCGGTCATTGCGGTGGGCGTGCCGACCGTAGTGGACGGCGCCACACTCGCGCATGAGATCACCGGCCAGCTTGGGGGCCCAAGCTGCGAGGCGCTTGAAGATCTTTCCCGCCCTGTGATGATCACCACCCGCGACATCGACCGAGAGGTTGCGGACATTGCCCGCATGATCGGCTATGCGGTCAACATGGCGCTGCATCCGCATTTGACAGTGGAGGATATCGACCTGTATCTCTCTTAAATCTTCGCCCGTTTTCGGTCATACTCGCGCGCGGACGGGCGTATGATAGAAGCAAACGCGAGGAGGTGGCGGCGATGAAGCGGCGCAGAAAACATTACCGGCGGCGAGACGGCATCAGGTTGTCCGCCGCTGTCACCCTGTGTCTTGCGGGTTCGCTGCTGCTGTTCGCGCGTGCGGGCGGCGAGGAATTCGTACAGGATTTAATCGGCCGCCTTGCGGGGAACAGCGAGTTTATCGCGCGCGCGGTATCGCTTGAGCTCGGCCTGACACCGGATACGGCGGAGGTTTACGCCCCGCGCACAGCGGCAGCGGCGCGCAGCGAGGACGCATCCGACCCGCTCGCGGAAAGCACCTATATCCCGCTTGAGGAGGAAAACGATGCGCCGGTGCTGGACGCTGCCGATAAGGCCGCCACCATCACCGTGAACAACGAGACCTCCTATGAGGTGGATGTCGCCGCCTGTCTTGCGTCCGACACGGCAATCCACGCAGAAGGCGAAGGTCCGCAGGTTCTGATTGTACATACGCACGGCAGTGAGAGCTACACACCGGACGCAGCCTTTCCCTATACGCCTACCGAAAACGAACGCACCACCGACACGCGCTATAATATCGTCCGCGTAGGCGACGAGCTGCAAAGCGTACTGGAGGCAAACGGCGTGCAGGCCATGCACATCCGCGATATTTTCGACTCCCCCGCCTATTCCGGTTCATACGACCGCTCGCTTGCCGCGATCGACGAGGCGCTCGCGGAATATCCCTCCATCAAAATGGTCATAGACGTGCACCGTGATTCCATTTTAACCGATGACGGGCAGGCCTATAAGACCTCCTGCACGATTGACGGGGATGAGATGGCCCAGCTGATGTTTGTAGTCGGCACGGATGAAGGCGGCCTGTATCATCCGAACTGGCAGCAGAATCTGAACTATGTCACGGGGCTGCAATATAAACTCAACCGTGCCTACCCTGGGCTGATGCGGCCGGTCAACCTGCGCACCCAGCGTTTTAACCAGCATGCAACCGCGGGCTCCATGCTGATCGAGGTCGGCTCCTCCGGCAACACCATGCCAGAAGCGCTCGCCGCCATCCGCCTGTTCGGACAGACGCTGGCCGAGGATCTGACCAGCGCATAAACCTTTGCCATCCCGCGCAAAATACCCCTGTTAAGGGGTGAAATAATGGAGCAGATCACTTTTTCCACCGATTTGGAGAGTAATATCCGCCTGATGAAAGCGATTTTCCAAGGCGATAACACCTTCGTGACCCGCCGCGCGGTGGGTCACAAGGGGCTTTCCTGCGCGGTATTCTTCTTTGACGGCATGGTCAACAATATCGCCATCAACCAGAGTGTTGTCCGACCGATCGTTTGCTCGGACCGTGAGCGGGTCACTGCCGACGAGTTATGCAGGACCATCCTGCAAATCAACGACAGCCGCGTCGAAACCGACACAAACAAACTGTTCGCCTCCTTTCTGTACGGCGACACGGTCGTATTCACCGAAGGGGATGCGCGGCCGGTCGTGGTCAACACCAAAGGTTTTTCCGTGCGTTCAGCAAACGAGCCGGAAAACGAACGCGTTCTGTCCGGCCCGCGCGAAGGCTTTACCGAGTGTTTTATGCCCAACTTGGCGCTGATCCGCCGCCGGCTGAACGACAAACGGCTCAAATTCACCTTCCTGCGCATCGGCAGCCGAACAAATACCGTGGTCTGCCTGTGCTATCTTGCGGGCGTCTGCGAACAGCGGCTGGTCAGTCATCTGCGGCGCAAGCTCGAAAGTCTGGAAGTGGACAGCGTGTTGGACGCGAACTATCTCGCCGAACGCATTCGCGACCACCGCTGGTCCCCCTTTCCCACCCTCGGCACGACCGAACGGCCGGATGTGGTCGCGGCCCGTCTGGTCGAGGGGCGGGTGGCGGTCGTTGTGGACGGCAGCCCTGTCGTGCTGACCGCCCCGTTCCTGTTTCAGGAGTGCTTCCAGTCGAACGACGATTACTATATCAGCTTTTTGCAGTCCAACCTTTCGCGCATACTGCGTGTACTGGGTTTTCTATTTACCATATCCTTCCCTGCTGTTTATGTAGCGCTCCTGCTGTACCATCGCGAGCTGGTGCCCGCCCGACTGCTGTTCGCCGTATCCGCCGCGCAGCGCGGCGTGCCGCTGCCGGTCGGTTGGGAGACCCTGCTTCTGCTGTTCGTACTCGAGGCGCTCAAGGAGGCAGGCGCGCGCACCCCAGGCGCAATGGGCCAGACCATGAGCATTGTCGGCGGCCTGGTGCTCGGACAAGCTGCGGTCTCCGCGCGGTTCGCCGCCGCGCCGACCGTGATCGTAGTTGCCATCGCAGGGGTGACCGGTTTGATGGTGCCCAAGCTGCAAGGCGCCTCCCTGTGGCTGCGCTTCGCCCTGCTGGCCGCCGCGGCCGCCTACGGGCTGTACGGCGTGGGGCTGGCGCTGGCGCTCGTACTGGTCTGGCTGTGCCGAATGCACTCCTGCTCGGTGCCGTACCTGCTCAACTTCGTGCCGCGCGTGCAGGCCGAACAGGAGGACGCATGGCTGCGCGCCCCATGGTTCTTCATGCGGCGCGACCGCTTTGCGGTCAAACGCAATTCAAAAAAGGGGGACAAACCGTGAAACTGCCCGGAAAACTATTGCTTCCTCTGCTGCTGCTCCTATTGTGCGGCTGCACGCGCGAGATCTCACCGGTCTCCGCACTCGCGCTGGACAAAACCGACGACGGCTACCGTCTGACCGCCGAGATCGTGCGGCAGGACAGTCTGGACGATACCGCCTCTCCCGCTTATCTTTCGGCCTCCGGCCGCGACCTTCCTGAACTGCTCCAGACCCTTGGCAACCTGCTGCCCGGCGAGCTGTATTTAAGTCACGCACAGGTGCTGCTGCTGAGCGAATCCGCTGCAAGCGAGAGCATTCTGCCGCTCGCAGACTACCTGTGTACGGAAAACGACGTGCGGCTCAGCCTGCGTGTTGCGATCGTGCGGGGCAGTACGGCTTCCGACCTGCTCCGGAACGACGACGAGGTCTACGTGCTCAGCGAAATGCTCGACCGCGCCGCACAGGAGGGCACGCTGCCCGACATGCCGCTCTACCGCGCGGCCGAGGTGCTGCATGCAAACGGCACTGCCATTTTGCCTGCGCTGTATCTGGACGAATACGGGCAGACCGCGCCTGCCGGTACTGCCGTATTTGCCAACGAACGCCTGTCCTGTTTTCTGGACGGCAGCGAAATCGGAGGTGACGCCGGTGCGTGAGCGGCTATTCCCACGCTGGGGTGCGGCGCTGTTCGCCTTGCTTCCCATGAGTGAAATCCTGTATATGCCTGTAAACGGTCAAACCTTATATGCTGCGGCGCTTGCCAGCCTGATCTGCGCCCTTGTGTGCGCAGGCGGCGCGCGGCTCGCTCCATTGTTTCAGCGTTCCCGTATGCTGCAATGGCTGCTTGCGCTGGGTGCGCTCTGGCCGCTGACGCACTCGCTTGCCCGCATGGGTGTATTCCTGCGCGACACGGTGTTCGTAAACCGTCCTGTGTGGAGCCTGATCCTGCTGTTGACCGCCTGCACGATGCTTACCGCTACGGCCGGACTCAACCGCTGCGCCATGTGGGCGCTGCCGACAGCCTGGCTGGCGGGCAGTGTAATCGTTCTGTCCGGCGTGCTGACCATTACTCAGCTTCATCTTTCATACTGGCAGGCGCCGGATGCCTCCCTGCCGGCGCAGGTGTGGGATATCCTTTCAGTTTTATTGCCGACATCCCTTGTGCTCTCTCTTTCCCTGCCGGAGCCGCTCGCCGGCGCGGCTTCGCGCGGCCTTGCGGCAGGCGGCGCGTTGTTTGCACTCATCAGCCTGCGTACGTCACTGCTGCTGGGCGTGCACACCGCCGCCCTGCTGCACTATCCCAATTTCTCGGCTGCCGGTCTCGCCTCCATCGGAGACTTTGCACGACACGGCGAGGTTTTCTTTGCCGTTCCACTGCTTCTGTGCGAACTGGGACGGTGCGCAGCGCTCGCCTGTGTACTTTTGCTGCCGGTCACGCACACCTACGGAGTGCTTCATCTGCCGACACGTCCAGACAAAGTAAAACAGAAAAAACGCGCTGATGGACGGCCCCGCAAACAATAAAAATGCCTGTCGGGCAGTCTCCACCTGTATCTTCGGGATCAAAAAGGCAACAAAAATGCTGGATTACGCCATTCAGGCGAATCCAGCATTTTTCAATTCCGTTCTTCAGAGGCATTGCATAATTTACAAACTGCCTTTAATCAAAAACCGACTCGGCATCCCATTCACGAATGGCGCCGCTATAGGCATCGATTTCGAATTCATACTTCATGCCCTGATAGACGATACTTCCTTCATACTGTAGGCGGCCGTCATCGTTATCCAGATACAGGCGGATATCGCTTTCAGTCGCACCAGGCACCTTGGCCAAAGCGATGCTGCGGGCCTCCGCCTCGGTCTTGGTCGTTCCCGAAGACTCGTTACCGGGCTGCTGCGGTGCGTAATTTTCCGCATCGTAGTCCATGCTGCGAATCGTGCCGTCTGCGGCATGGATCTCATAATCGTACTCCGTGTTAGTCGAAGCGACGTAAAACTCCACATCGTATACCACAACACCGTCGTCATAATCCAGCCGGACATGCATATAGGATGTATCCGCTTCCTGCACGCCCGCATCCGCCAACGCGATGCGCTTGGCCTCGTCCTCGCCAATCTGGCCGCTGGTCACCGCCGTCCCCTGCTGTACAGAGGCTTCGCCCTGCACGGCTGTCTGCTGTTGCGTCGGTGCAGTGGTGTTGGAGGTCGTGCCAGATTCGATCACCGTGCCGGTCACTGCGTCAATCGCATAACGGTAATTCTGGCCGCCAGCGGTAAAGTCCAGCTCATAATACAGCACACCATTATGATCCGACAGCTCAGCTACAGAAAACTGCGCATCCGCGCTGTCCACCTGTGCCGCGCTAAGCGCGGTTGCCTTCGCATCCTCCACGCCGATGTAAGCGGCCTGCGTTCCGTTTTGCACCGTCGGGGCACAGCCTGCCACCGAAGCTGCAAGCAGCAAGCCCGCGCTTATGATTAAGAGCTTGTTTTTCATCTCGCTCACGCCTTTCTTCTTTTTGTTGTAACTATCATAACAGCCCAATATTAAAAGAACATTAAAAGCGTGAATTTTATCGGCATGATGATTTTCTGTTTATGCGTTATACGGATGCACGGGAAAGCGCAGCGTAAAGCAGCTTCCCTCGCCTTCGCGGCTGTCCACGGTCACCGTGCCGCCGTGCAGCTCGGCGATCTGGCGCACCATGGTCAGGCCAAGCCCTGCCCCGCTTTCCGCACCGCGCGCAGACTCCACCTGATAGAACCTTTTCCAGATTTTATCCAGCCGATCCGCAGGGATACCGATTCCATCATCACGCACAGACAGTATCACTTCTTCTTCCACACAGCGCAGTACAACCCAGATATGTCCGTTTTCACGTCCGTACCGCGCAGCGTTATTGATCAGGTTTTGCAGCAAACGGCTCATCAGCGTCACATCAAACCATGCCTCTATCTCAGGCTGGATATCCGCTTGCAGCGTGATGCCCCGCGGCAGCGCGGGCTGCTCCTCGCAGATGACCTCCACCAGGCTGCTGATATCCGCCTGCTCCATGGAGATGCTCTGTGTCCCCTGCTCCAGCCGCGTCATTTGCAGCAGCTGGGCGATCAAATCGCTCATCCTCCCTGCCTGCCGCCCGATCACTTCGATCGCTTCCTCATATTGTTCGGCCGTCCGCGCGTTACGGCGCGCGTCCTCACACTGGGCAAGGATCACCGCAACCGGCGTGCGCAGCTCATGCGATGCATCCGAGGTAAACTGTTTTTCCGATTCGAACGAGGTTTCCAACCGGGCAAACATATTGTCAAACGCCTGACCGAGCCGGCTGATCTCGTCCCTTCCGGGCGGGAGGCCGATGCGGCGGGACAGATCGCGCCCCTCGTTGATTTCGCTTACCGTGCGGATCATGCGGTCGATCGGGCGGAAAGTCGATCGCGCGAGCAGGTACGCGCCCAGCCCGCTGACAATCACCATCACCGGCAGCAGAAGCAGCGCAATATCCGCCAGCTCGTCCAGCACATCGGCAGTATCCGGCGCAGAGATAACGCCGCGCACCCATACGCCATCCTCCCAGCCAAAGTGAAGCCAGTAATCCAGCACGTAGAAATCGTCTTCCCCACTGGAAACCGTTCGAATCATGCCGTTTTCAAACCCCGTGCCCTCTGGAAAAGAGAGCGGCGGTTGACCTGCCTGAAGCGCGCCGCTCTTGCTGTAAACGAGCGTATAGACGCCGTTACGCGTGAAGGAAAAGTCTTCGCTGAAGGACAACGCACCATTTTCCTGCGATATACCGGTCAGGTTGGCCCGCACAATCGTGGAAAGCTGCTCAAATGTATACTCGGTTACGACCGAGCTGCTGACCGCTATCATGAACACGAGAACCAGCGACACCAGCAACAGCATCAGCAGCGTAATCCAAAGGGTCAGCTTCTGTTTCACCGAAAGATGTTTCACGGTTCCTCCTTCATAATCCAGCCTGCACCACGGATTGTGTGGATCAGCTTTTTGTCAAATCCGCTGTCCACTTTTTTCCGCAGATAGGTCATATAAACATCCACTACATTGGAGCCGCCCGCATAGTCATAGTTCCAGATATGATCCTCTAGACGGGCACGAGAAATCACCGTTCCCTTGTGTCGAAGCAGGTATTCTAAAATCGCGTATTCCTTCGCGGAAAGCCGGATCTCCTTGCCGCCGCGCGTAACCGTCCGGCTGCCGGTATCCGCCGTGAGATCGGCGATGGTCAGCACGCTGGTCTTCTGCACGCCGTATTTACGCGTCGCCGCACGGATACGGGCAAGCAGCTCGTCAAAATCAAAGGGTTTGACCAGATAATCATCCGCGCCGAGGTCCAGCCCCTCGATGCGATCCTGCACACTGTCGCGTGCGGTCAGGAAGATCACCGGCGTCGTGTTTCCCTGCGCGCGCACCTCGCGCAGCACCTCGCGTCCGTCCTTTTTCGGCATCATGATATCCAGCAGCAGACAGTCATACTCCGCTCCAAGCAGATAATCCATAGCGGATTCGCCGTCAAAACAGGCGTCCACGCTGTAACCCGCGCGCGCAAGTGTCCGGCAGATCAGCCGGTTCAGGTCGCGCTCGTCTTCAGCTACCAAAATACGCATTTCCGTTCCCTCGTTTTCTTCACTAAGCTAGTTGAGTTCATTATAATACATTTGGCCGGTTTTGCAAGGTGTATGTGCGGAGCCAAAAAAGGACGCCGCAGCGTCCTTCCCTTTTCACCATACCCTGCCCAGCAAGGATGCCGCAATGGCCAAAATATATACGTGCGCCGGATAATAGATATAGAACAGATATTTCATGCCGCGGCCGCGCTCGCCGTTATACAGCAGAATAAACGGCAGCGCGAGCCACATGAAGAACACCGACAGGACAACCGTCCAATCAAAGGAGAACAGGCATTGCAGCGCAAGTACCGCGCACAGAAATACCGTATAAAATATTGCTATCGCCCGTTTACTGTTCCGGCAATAATAAAAGCCGATGCCGATTAGCACAATCAGCACACTGCCCTCGCAGAAAATCGGGCTGGGCACAAAAATAATTGCAGCACGGGTAGCCAGCGGCGATACCTGTGCCAGCATGGAAATCGGCAAAAACGTCAGGAACAGCGCCGCCATCGCCAGCGCATACAGCACCGCGCAGCCGCGCCGGTGTTCGCGCCATGCCTTGCGCATATTTTCGAACCACCATAGGTAAATCACAATGACAGCCATCGTGGTAAAAATGCCGTTTATTACGATCGCACCATCTGGCAGTGGAAAAAACCGGTTGACCAGCAAATTGCCGAACTGCATCAGCACGCCGCAGACGTACAGCCGCAGCAGGTATCGCCCACGGCTGTGCGTGTGGGCAAACCCTTCGGTTACGAAAAACACGAAGATCGGCGCAGCGATACGGCCGATCAGGGTCATGATCTCCGGCATATCCGTCAGGCTGGAGCCGAAATAGTAGATGTGGTCGATCGTCATGATGATAAGCGCTATCAGCTTGAGCTGAAACCCGTCCAACCCATTTCTCCGTTCAAGCGGCACCACGGTATATTGCATTTCTCTTTCCTCCACTTTTGCATTATTGTTCTATATACATAATACAGTAATGCACCTATTTTGTCAACGCTTGTTTTTACACACGCGCTTTGTTATAATGGAGGCAAAGGAGAATCACGACCATGAATATACAGATTTTCGGCAAAAATAAGTGTTTCGACACCAAAAAGGCGCAGCGCTGGTTCAAAGAACGCGGCATCAAATTCCAGATGATCGACCTTGCGCAAAAGGGTATGTCCAAGGGCGAGCTGGACAGCGTGTTGAAAGCAGTCGGCGGGCTGGATGTGCTCATTGACGAGAAAAGCAAGGGCTACGCTTCGCTTGCCTACCTCGCGTACGATGAGGACAAGAAAGAAAAGCTGCTCGAGGATGGCACACTGATGAAAACGCCGGTCGTGCGCAACGGCCGGCAGGCGACGGTCGGGTATCAGCCCGAGGTCTGGGGAAAGTGGGAATAAAGAAAAGCTATGGCATATGCCATAGCTTTTCTTTATTCTACATATTCAAAAATATCTTCCACGCGGCAATGGAATGCCTTGCATAGTGCTTCAATCTGTGCAATTTCAATCCGCTTTATATCTTCATGGTACAAATTAGAGATCGTATTGGGGCGGATGCCCGTCAGCTCAGAGAGTTGTTTCATGGACATTTTATGCTCGCCCAAAAGGTTGGAAACCTTTATTTTAATCGGCACATTATCACCTCTTTATAGTTGAAATAATATCATCAAT
>DXDO01000042.1 GCA_019115425.1 Candidatus Agathobaculum merdigallinarum
CCCGGCAGGGAAAGGAAAAACACATAAAATGGAAGTGCTATTGCTGTGCGCCCTGAAAACGCAGCGTGCAGTGAAAAATACAGCACAAGCCCCGCGATGACAAATAAATAAGGATATATGCCGTTTTTCACACAAAAGACGGTTTTCAGCCATTCCCGCAGGCCGGCGACTTGATGGCTTCGCTTTAGAACGATATACGAAGCAATTGCCGGTGACAGGATATAAACTGCAAAAGGGATATTTGCGCAGAACTGCGGAAATGTATTCACCCAGATGTAAACCTGATATCCAAATTGTCCGAGAACAATCAGAACGCCGGATACCAGATAGGCGATGCAAAATGTCAGGGCTGTAAAATTCACGATCACTTTTTTGTCAGTCACGATTTTTCCCTCTGCGGACGGGTGGATAGCCGATCAAAACCGGATGCTGATCTCGCCGGAGGACAGCGTGTGTTCCTGCCCGCTCTCATCGCGGACAAGCAGATGCCCGTTTTCGTCCAGACCGGTGCACAGCGCCTCGTATGTTGCGGCTGGGCTGATGACCGTGATCTCCTTGCCGAGGCAGCACAGGCGGCTGCGGTAACTCTCGAGCAGACTGTCCCGTTCGCCCTGCTCGAGCATGGTATAGGCGCGTTCAAAGCGCGACAGGATGGCGGCTGCCAGCTCCGCGCGGCGCGGCACGCTGCCGAATTCGCTGAGTGCGCCCGCAACAGCGCGCACCTCGTCCGGCCATGCGGGATTGGGACGCAGGTTGACGCCGATGCCCGCGATGAGCGAGCTGACCATGCCGGTCTCACCTTCGATGACCGCCTCAGTCAGGATGCCGCACAGCTTGCATCCCTCCATGAGCACGTCGTTGACCCACTTGATCTGCGGATCAAAGCCCGCGGTCTGGCCGATGGCCTCCGCTACCGCGACTGCTGCCGCGATCGTGATAAACTGGATGTGCTGAATGGGCAGGGTGGGGTGCAGCAGGATGGTCAGGTAGATGCCCGTCCCCGCGGGGGAGGCAAACGAGCGCCCCAGACGGCCGCGTCCTCCGGTCTGTTCCTCTGCGAGCAGCACAAAACCGTGCGGGCGGCCCAGATACTGCTCCTTGAGCACGGAGTTGGTCGAGGTGAGCGAGGGGATAACCAGCATGTCTTTTCCGATAAAATCCGTGTCCAGCAGCGCCGCGACGCCCGCTGCGGTCAGACTGTCGTCCTCGGGAGCCAGGCGGTAGCCCTCGCCGGGCACACCGTCGATCACAAGCCCGTCGCTGCGCAGCGCGCCGATGGCTTTGTGCACCGCTGCACGCGATACGCCGAGCTGTTCCGCGAGCCTGCCGCCGGACAGTCGTTCGCCGCGCGCCTGCTCGAGTGCCTGCAATACCGCATCCTTTACCGCCAAACCGATCATCTCCCAGTCAAACAATAAACATATTGTAAACGAAATGAGGAGATAGTACAATAGATTAGTGAAAAAAGTATAAGAGAGGATACAACGTGAAAAGCAGAAATGAGATTTTGGCTGCGCTGGCGCGCTCGGACAGCGATCGGCTGCTGCTGGCAGGGCTGCTGGATAAGGAGCAGACCTGCATGTCGCGCGGCTACCTGACCCATACAAAATTCCTGGACCTGAACGAGCGCGCAAAGTGCACGGACGCGGTGCGGCTCGCGGGCGCGTCGGGGCACGCGCTGTTCTGGGGCGGCTATGAGGACGCGGAGCGCGGCATCTACCTGTTCTATCCGGATTATCTGGACGAGCAGGGCGCGCGGGAGGCCGCGCCGCTGGCACTCCTGCGCGCACACAAGAATAAAGAGGATAAGCTGACCCACCGGGACTATCTGGGCGCGCTGATGGGCCTGCAGATCGACCGGTCGGTCGTGGGCGATATTCTGGTACATGAAGAGGGAGCGGACATCATCGTTCTGGAGGATGTGGCGGACTTCATCCTGCTGCATTTCGCCAAGGCGGGGCGTAAGCAGATCTCGCTGACGCGCGAGCCGCTTGAGGCGCTGCGCGCCGCTGCGATCGTGGAGAAAGAGGGAACCGGCTCGGTCGCCTCGCCGCGGCTGGACAGTGTCGTGGCCTTGGTATTCGGCCTGTCCCGCAAGGAAGCGCAGGAAAAGATTGAAAAAGGTCTGGTGTTCCTCAATTACACGCCGTGCCTTAAGCCGGAACGGCAGGTGGCTGAGGGGGACCGCTTGACGGTACGCGGGCTGGGCCGCGCACGGGTGGAAGAATTCGGCGGCGTTAGCCGAAAAGGGCGTTTGTTTTTGAAATTTGTAAAAAATGCTTGAAAAGAATGGTGGTTGCCAACTCCATTTGTGTATGCTATACTAATAGCAGCTTGGATAAAGGGTGTGTTGGTATGAGAAAACGTCTGTTATCCGTTGTGCTGAGTGTCGCCATGCTGATAACAATGGTCCCAGCCGCTTTTGCCGCATCCGATTTGGACGGGCATTGGTCGAAAAAGTTTATTGAATATTTGGACAGGGAAGGGGTAATCAATCCCAGCGCGACAACAGGCAAATATGAGCCGAATAGGGATATGACGCGCGCGGAATTTATGCGCTATATCAACCGCGCGTTCCATTTCACGGAAAAGGCTGAAATATCGTATGCCGATGTGGCTTCCAATGCCTGGTATTATGAAACCGTGCAGATTGCCGCAAAATACGGTTACATAAACGGAACTGGTAATAACCGTATGGATCCGCAGGGCAAGGTGACGCGGGAGCAGGCTGCGGTTGTGATCGGCCGCCTGTTTAAGGCCGATCCGGGCGATATTTCGGCTTCCGAGCTGCCGTTTGCGGATAAGGACCAGATATCCAAGTGGGCCGCAGGCTATATTAAGGCAGCGGCGGATAAGGGTTTCCTTGCGGGCTACAGCGATGGGACGTTCCGGCCAAAGCAGGTTGTAACGCGCGGCGAGGTTGCTAAAATCCTGTATTACTATATGGGGACCTCGTTGTCCTCGGCCGGCAGGGCGTATACCGGCGCGGATCTCAAGACGGATACCACGAATGTAACGATATCGGAAAACTGTACATTATCGGATGCGATCATCGAAGGCGATTTATATATCACAGAGGGCGTGGGGGCCGATGTGGTCACCCTGAATAATGTTACGGTAAATGGTTCGATTATCATATCCGGCGGTACGGTGACGATGATGAATACGACATGCGACCATATGATCGTATCATCGCCGATGGGCCGCCTGTTGCAGGTAACCGCAACAGGCGATACCCGCATCGGACAGACCGATGTGCAGACTGCGGCGGCTCTTTACGAAAGCGGGCAGACGGAGGGGTTTGCCGATGTTGCTGTGGCGGGTGACGGCCGCGTATCCTTAACGCTGGATGCCGAGATTACCAATCTGGAGATCGAAAACGAGGCCACGGTCAGCACCACCGCATCGACTTCGGTTTATCATATGCAGGTGCGGCAGCCGGCCTCGGTCACGGGCTATGGCGTGGTGTATCAGGCGGATATCCACACGGACGGGGTGAGTTTCGCCAGCAGCCTCACGGTTTCCGGCTATACGCTGCCTGACGGCGTGACCGCGACGATCGGCGGGCAGACGGTCAACACATCCAATGAGGCGGATGTAGCGCCGGACAGCATCGCTGTGGATCTGAATGATCTGGACGCGCTCGGCACAGGGGTGAATATTTCGGTTCCGGCGGATGTTTCGGTTTCTTCCGTGACCTGCGGCAGCAAGACGCTTTCCGCGGAGTCGGACTATACGGCAACCGACGCGGGTATCCGCGTGCAGGCATCTTATCTCGGCTCACTGCCGCGCGGCAGCCATACCCTGATTCTTGCCCTGTCGGACGGCAGCCGTGCCAATGTGGTGGTTGAAGTGGAGGATTCCTCCTGGTCGTCGGATGCACAGACGGTCTCCTTTGACCGGTACTACAAATCCGTTGGATTTCGGGATTTGAGCATTCAGCTGGACGGCGTCAACGCGGAAAGCGATATAGAGGACGTTGTGCTCGGTCTGTCCCGCATGGACTATGATTTCAACGATGCTGCGCGCACGCTGGAGCTGCGGCGCGGCCTGCTTGCGCAGCTGCGCGCGGGTACCCATACCATAACGGTTGATCTGGCGGATGGAGATTCCCGAACCATTGTGCTGACGGTGGAGGATTCCACGCCGGATCATGTAAGCACCTATGTAGCGGAATATGATACCTATGCGCCGGCTGAACTTCGTTTTTCGCTGCCGCTGGACAGCCTGACGGTGCGAGAGGTGACTGCTGTGAAAAATGGGACCGTTCAGGCGCTGACGTTTGGCACGGATTATATGGTTTCGGCCGATGAATTGACGCTTACCCAGGCCGGCCTCGAGAGATTCCGGAAGTCAAACGGGTATGTGGAGTTTTCTGTAACTTTGTCGAACGACTCGGTATACACACTGGTAGTTGACTATATTTCCGGATAAAGATAATAAAAATCCAGCCGCCAGATTGCGCGGCTGGATTTTTTCTGTTATATGGCTATGTGGCGCGCGAAATCAACGCTCGCATTTCCAGAAGAACGCGGAATAAGGGAGAAGTTCGCTGCCGCCGCCGAAATCATGCGGTTTACCGGTGATCAGATCGACCGCCTGCCCGCACTTTGCATCAAAGTGTGCGGTGTAGGACTCGCTGTCAATATTGACCGCGACCAGCACGCGCTCATCCTCGAAGATGCGCTCCCAGATGCACTGTTTGTTGGTCAGCACGAGCTGCTTGAAGTCGCCGTAGCAGAGCGCCTTGCTCTCTTTATGCGCCTTGGCAAGCGCGGCGATCCAGTCGGTCAGCTCGTTCCACTCAGGCGCCTCGAACGAGGGGCGCAGCGCGTCGTCGCCTTGATGCTTTTCGCCCGCGGCGCCCCACTCGCTGCCGTAATACACGCACGGGATGCCCGGCATACCGAACAGCAGCGCGTAGACCAGCGGCAGGTGCTTCGGGTTTTGCAGGATGGACGCGATGCGTGTCACGTCGTGGTTATCCACAAAGCCCAGAAGGTGCTTGCCGCGGTACAGCGTCCAGTTTTCCGGACCGAACTGGCGCAGCAGGGAATGGGTGATCTCGAACAGGTTCAGACTGTTCATGGAGGAGTACAGACCCTTGTAGCACTCGTAGTTGGTGCAGGAATGCAGCATGCCGTCGCCGACGAACTGATTATAGTCGCCGTGCAGCAGCTCGCCGACGAGGAAGAAATCCGGTTTGACCGTGTCACAGAACGCGCGCAGCTGGCGGATAAAGTCCTTGTCCAGACAGTAGGCCACATCCAGACGCAGACCGTCAATGCCAAATTCCTCTACCCACTGGCGGATACACTCGAAAATATGCTGCACGACCGCAGGGTTTTTCAGGTTGAGTTTGACGAGCTCGTAATGGCCTTCCCAGCCCTCGTACCAGAAACCGTCGTTATAATTTGAGTTGCCGTCAAAGGCGATATGGAACCAGTCCTTGTATGGGGAGTCCCACTTTTTCTCCTGTACATCGCGGAACGCCCAGAAGCCGCGACCGACGTGGTTGAAAACGCCGTCCAGCACGACCTTGATGCCGTTTTCATGCAGAGAATCGCATACCGCGGCAAAATCCTTGTTTGTGCCGAGCCGGCAGTCGATTTTGCGGAAGTCACGGGTATCGTAGCCGTGGCTGTCGGATTCGAAGATCGGGGAAAAGTAGACCGCGTTGCAGCCGAGCTTTGCGATGTGCGCGGCCCAATCCGCTACCTTGCGGATGCGCGGCACAGTCTGCCCATCGTTGACGCGCGGTGCGCCGCAGAAACCAATCGGATAGATCTGATAGAATACACTTTCATAAGCCCACATAATAAAACTCCTTTACAAACGGGGTTACTACCAGTATACTATGATTTAGCAGAAAAACAAGCGCAACTGAAAAGATTGCGGTTTTGTGCAAAAAATACTTGCAAAAATGCATGCAGTGTGATATCATATTTCGGTAACACGGGCATTCCTCTGCTTATTTGTAGGGAAATAGGGCAAGAATGTCTAAGACGAAAGGATGACAAAAATGGATCTGGTCAAAGTACTGTCCGAGCAGCAGCTCAAGAGCGACCTGCCGGAGCTCAAGATCGGCGATACCGTTAAGGTACACGCGAAAATTAAGGAAGGCAACCGCGAGCGTATTCAGATTTTCGAGGGCATCATCATTGCCAAGAAGCATGCCGGCGTTAACCAGACGGTTACCGTCCGCCGCATCTCTTACGGCGTAGGCGTTGAGAAAACGTTTCCGGTACACTCCCCGAACGTTGCGAAGTTCGAGGTTGTACGCAGCGGTAAAGTCCGCCGCGCCAAGCTGTACTACCTGCGCGGTCGCGTAGGCAAGGCTGCCAAGGTTGCAGAAAAGGTTTAATTGCAGGCTGAATAAGCAAAAACGGGGAGCGTTGGCTCCCCGTTTTTGTATCGTAATACGTTTTTGGACTTGCGCGCAGAAGAATATGCGGCTATAATAAAAACGTATGTTTATCTTTTGGAGGAATCGCGATGCAGGAGACCCATGTAGCGGAAAAGGAGAAAAAGAAGGCGGAAGGGCGTTTTTCCAGCGAGTTGTTCAGCTGGGGCGAGTCCCTGATGACCGTGCTGATATTTTTTGTTGTCGTATTCACTTTTTTCGTGCGGCTGATCGGCGTGGACGGCACATCCATGTACCCGACCTTGCAGGATCACAGCATCATGCTGGTGAGCAACCTGAACTATCATCCGGAAAAAGGGGATATCGTTGTGCTGCGCAAGGAAGGGTTTTATGGAAACCAGCCGATTGTGAAGCGCATCATCGCGACCGGCGGCGACACGATCGATATTGACCCGATCACGGGCGATGTGATTGTCAACGGCGAGGTGCTCGACGAGCCGTATATTGCGGAGAAGATCAACACGCTGGAAAAAATGGGCGATATGACCTATCCGCAGACCGTGCCGGAGGGCTGCGTGTTTGTTATGGGCGATAACCGCAATTATTCGACCGACAGCCGCTGGTCCCAGCTGGGCATGGTGGATGAGCGGTATATTCTGGGCCATGTGCTCAGCGTGGTCTATCCGTTCAGCGAATTCGGATCGGTGGCTTAAGTATGAACATTCAATGGTATCCCGGGCACATGACAAAAACCCGCCGGCAGATGGCGGAGTATATCAAACAGGTGGACGCAGTGTGCGAGGTCGTGGACGCGCGCATCCCGCAGGTATCGCGCAACCCGGATATGGATGAGATCGCCGCAGGCAAGCCGCGGCTGATGATCCTCAACCGCATCGATCTGGCCGATCCGAAGATGACGTCCGAGTGGGCGAAGCACTTCCGCGCACAGGGCATGGCGGTCATCGAGACCGACAGCCGCGCAGGCACGGGCACACAGGCGTTTGCAAACGCGGTGCGCACGCTGCTCGCAGACAAGATCGCCCAGTGGAACGAAAAGGGGCTTGTCGGCAAGGCGGTACGCGTGATGGTGGTCGGCATTCCGAATGTGGGCAAATCGACCTTTATCAACCGCATCCTCGGACGCAAATCCGCCAAGGCGGCGGACAAGCCGGGCGTGACGCGCGGCAGCCAGTGGTTCCGCGTGGACGGCGGCATTGATTTATTGGACACGCCGGGCATCCTGTGGCCGAAGTTTGACGATGAGCGCGTCGGCATTCTGCTCGCGTGTACGGGCGCGATCAAGGACGATATTCTGGACGTCGAGACGCTCGGCTGCAAACTGATGGAGCTGCTTTCCGTGCAGGCGCCGCAGGCGATCATCGAGCGTTACGGCGTCACCATTCCGGAGGAGAGCGATTTCCTCGGCTACGACCTGCTCCAGCAGGCAGGGAAGCGGCGCGGCTTTCTGCTGCGCGGCGGCGAGATCGACACCGAGCGTATGGCGCATATCCTGCTCGATGAGTTTCGCGGGGGCGTTTTAGGAAGAATTACGCTGGAAAGCGTCGATTGAAAATCGTATAGGGGACTTCCAAAGTCCCCTATATACGAAAACCGGTTCCGGAGAAACCGGTTTTCGATACCCGAAGGACGCCGCCCAAGGCGGCTGGGTCGGGGTATCAAAACCCACGCACATGTCGCGGGTTTTGATGAAAATTGCATGGCAATTTTCTATTCTATGCGCGCTTCGGCGCGCGGGGATTTGATGATATGACATGGGAATATGAAGAAAAGGCCTGGGCGCAGGGCTACTCGGCGGTGTGCGGTGTGGACGAGGCCGGTCGCGGGCCGGTCGCGGGACCGGTATGCGCGGCGGCGGTCATTTTGCCGGGCGGCATCCAGATCGAGGGGCTGAACGACTCCAAAAAGCTCAGCGAGAAAAAGCGCGAGCAGCTGTTCGAGGTCATCACCGAGCAAGCCCTCGCGTGGTCGGTCTCGCTCGTGGACGAAAAGACCATCGACGAGATCAACATCCTGCAGGCCACCTACCGCGCGATGCGGCAGGCGGTCGAGGGACTGACCAGCCCAGCGGATTTTGTCTATGTAGACGGCAACCGGTCGGAGGGGCTTAGTTTGCCGCACGAGTGCGTTGTGTCGGGGGACGCAAAGGTGCCGTCTGTCGCGGCGGCGTCCATCATCGCCAAGGTCACGAGGGACCGCCTGATGCGGCAGTTTGCCGAGCAGTATCCGGCATACGGTTTTGAAAAGCATAAGGGATATGAGACAAAGGCGCACGATGAAGCCCTGCTGACCTATGGGCCGTGCCCGATCCACCGGATGACATTTCTCAGGAAATTTTACGAAAAACATCCGGATGCACCGCGATGAACGGCGCATGAGGAGAGCGGGCTGCACAGGACTTTCTCGCGCGCAAGGGCTATCGAATTTTAGATGCGAATTTCCGCACCCGCTTTGGAGAAATCGACATTATCGCGCAGGATGGGAAATATATTGTATTCGTCGAGGTCAAGACACGCAGGAATGCCCGCTTTGCAGCGGCGCGTGAGCATGTAACGCCGACAAAGCAGGCGCGCATCATCGCGGCGGCTGAGAAATGGCTGCAAGGTCATCCGGACGATATGCAGCCGCGTTTTGACGTGATCGAGGTATACGGCGAGGAGGGGGCGCCCGTCCCGCCGTGCATCAACCATTTGGAAAATGCCTTTGGAGGGTGAGAATGAAGCTGTTCGACCTGCACTGCGACACCCTGTACGAATGCTGTGAAACCGGTAAACACCTGCGGGAAAACGACCTGCATGTGAACCGCGCCGCCGCGCAGCGGTACGACCACTATGCGCAGTTCTTCGCGCTGTTTTGCGGGGCGCGCGCGCCGTCCGAGGAACTGGCAAAGGGACGGGACTGCCTGCTCGACACACCGCCAGACGAACGGCTGACGCGCATGCTGCAAACCGCCCAGCGGGAGTTTGCAGCGAATGCGGATTGGCTCATGTTCTGCAAGTCTGCCGAAGATTTGCAGAGTGCAGCAGAGGCGGGCAGGGCGGCTGCGTTCCTGTCCATTGAGGGCGCAGAGCTGCTGCCGTGCCGGCCGGACGCGCTCGATTTCGCGTACGACGCAGGCATCCGCATGATCACGCTGACGTGGAATTACCGCAGCCGGTTCGGCTGCTCGTGTGCCGTCGACCAGGACGAGGGGCTGACCGAGGCCGGCAAACAGCTCGTGCGGGACTGCGCGGAGAAAAGAATCATCGTTGACGTGTCGCACCTGTCCGAGCGCGGCTTCTGGGACGTGTGCGAGACGATTGACGGGCTATTCGCCGCATCGCACAGCGACTCACGCGCCTTATGCCGCCACCCGCGCAATTTGGCCGACCGACAGTTCGCCGAGATCGCGCGGCGGGGCGGGCTGGTCGGCATCAACCTGTATACGCCGTTCCTTGTACAGCAGGGCGATTCGACGATCGATGACGCGATCCGCCACATTGAGCACTTCCTCGGCCTGTACGGGGAGAAAACCATCGCGCTGGGCTGCGATTTCGACGGTTGTGACACATTGCCCGCCGGAATTGGCGGGCTGGACGATATGTACCGCCTGGCTGACCGGATGCTTGCGCTTGGCTATACCGAAAGCACTGTAAATGGGCTGTTTTACGATCATGCGGCGGCATTTGTGAGACGGATGCTGTAAAGAAGTGTGGAGTCCGCGCGGAAGAGCGCGTTAAAGACAGAAAACACCGCGGCGGTATATCCGCGGCAAATCGGAGGTTTTTTATGGAATATGTAAGCACAAGGGACAAATCCCGCAAGGTTTCCGCGGCTGGCGCGATTGCAAACGGCATCGCGCCGGACGGCGGCCTGTACTGCCCGACGGCCTTTCCCGCGCTCACCGCAGAGGACTGGCATGCACTGGCCAATCTGGACTACAAGGGCCGCGCGGCGCTGATTCTCGGTAAGTTCCTGACCGATTTTTCAGCGGAGGAACTGGCGGATTACGCGGCCAAGGCCTATGCGGATGAGAAGTTCGGCGGAGCGAACACCGCACCGGTTGTGCAACTCGGCGAGGGCAAGCATATGCTCGAGCTGTGGCACGGCCCGACCTGCGCGTTCAAGGATATGGCGCTGCAGATGCTGCCGCATCTGCTGACCGCCTCGCTCCGCAAGACCGGCGAGACACGCACCGCGTGCATCCTGGTCGCCACCTCGGGCGACACGGGCAAGGCCGCGCTCGACGGTTTCCACGATGTGGAAGGCACGAAAATCATGGTCTATTATCCGGTGGACGGCGTTTCCCCCATGCAGAAACTGCAAATGGTGACGCAGGAGGGGAAAAACGTCGAGGTTGTCGCCATCCGCGGCAATTTTGATGATGCGCAGAGCGCGGTCAAGCGTATTTTCACGGATGACAAAACGCGTGGGGAGCTTGACAAGAATGGTATGATGCTGTCGTCTGCCAACTCCATCAACTGGGGCCGCCTCGCGCCGCAGATCGCGTATTATGTTTCAGCCTACTGTGATATGGTGAAAAGCGGCGCGGTCAAAATGGGCGGAAAGATCAACATCTGCGTCCCGACCGGAAACTTCGGCAATATCCTCGCGGCCTACATCGCGGGGAAGATGGGCCTGCCGGTGAACAAGTTCATCTGCGCTTCCAACCGCAACAATGTTTTGACTGACTTTTTCAAAAAGGGCGGCACCTACGATAAAAACCGCGATTTCTACACCACTTCTTCGCCCTCGATGGACATTTTGATCTCGTCCAATCTCGAGCGTCTGCTGTTCTTCGCGTCGGATTACGACGACAAGCTGGTTGCGGATCTGATGGACAAGCTCGCGCAGGGCGGCAGCTATCAGGTGGCGGCAGACGTGTTTGCAAAGATCGAAAAGGATTTCGACGCGGGCTGCTGCGACGACACCGCGGCCGCGCAGACGATCAAGGCGCTGTGGGAGAACGAGCACTACCTGTGTGACACCCATACGGCGGTCGCCGTCCGCGTGTATGAGGATTATCGCGCGCGCACGGGCGACAAAACGCCGACCGTGATCGCTTCCACGGCCTCGCCGTTCAAATTCTGCCGGTCCGTGATCGAAGCGCTCGGCGGCACGCTCGAAAGAGACGACGTGTCCCAGCTGGATGTACTGACCGGACTGACGGGGATACCGGCGCCCGCGCCGCTCGCCGCACTGGCGGGCAAAACACCGCGTTTTGACCGCGTCGTGGACAAGGCTGACATTCTTTCGACGGTCGGCCTGCTGAAGGATCTGTAAGCATGGCATTATATGCGCTGGCCGATCTGCATCTGGCGACGGGTGTGGAAAAGCCGATGGATATTTTCGGCGGCCGCTGGCAGGGCTATACGGATAAGATCGTGACGCGCTGGAAAGCGCTGATCGCGCCGGAGGACACGGTCGTGCTGGGCGGGGATATCTCGTGGGGCATCAGCCTTGCGGAAGCAAAGGGTGACTTTGCGCTGATCGACTCGCTCCCGGGCAGGAAGATCATCCTCAAGGGCAATCACGATCTGTGGTGGGAGACTGCGGCGAAAATGCACCGCTTTTTTGATGAAAACGGCTTTACCACGATGGATTTTCTGCACAATAACTGCTTCTTTTACGGCAATACCGCCCTGTGCGGCACGCGCGGCTGGCCGTTTGAGGAGGACTTCTCCGATCCGCACAACGAGAAGATCTTCCGCCGCGAGCTGCTGCGGCTGGAGGCATCTCTCAAGCTCGGCGCGGCGGCAGAACCGGAGGAAATCATCTGTTTTCTGCATTACCCGCCGCTGTACGCGAATTTCCGCTGCGGCCCGATGATCGAGCTGATGCGGAAGTACGGCGTGCGCCGCTGCATCTACGGACACCTGCACTCGGATAGCCTGCGCTGGGCGGTCGAGGGGATGCATGAGGGCATTGAGTGGCGGCTGGCGTCGGGCGATCATGTGGATTTTACACCGGTTTTTTTGAAAAAATAGAAAAAAGTGTGGAAATCCCTAAAATAATCTGATAGAATAACTTAGATACCATAGAAGTATTCAAGTAAGGAGTTTGGCAACATGGAACTGAAAAACACGGAAAAGCAGGAGCACAGCACTGTAGCCCTGACGATCGAAATTACCAAGGCTGAGTTTGAGGCCGCCAAGGACAAGGCGTTTAAGAAGTCCGGCAAAAATATCACCGTTCCGGGCTTCCGTAAGGGCAAGGCTCCGCGCAAGATGATCGAGAAGCTCTACGGCGAGGGCGTGTTCTTTGAAGAGGCTTTCAATATCATATATCCGGACGCGATGGAAATGGCGGTTGAAGAGTCCGGCATCAAGCCGGTCGGCCGCGCAGACGTGGATCTGGGCGATCCCGTGGAAGAAGGCGGCCTGACGATTATCGCCAAGGTTCCGGTTGAGCCGGAAGTCGAGCTGGGCGAGTACAAGGGCATTGAAGCGGAGAAGGAAACGGTCAAGGTTCCGGCGGCGGATGTCAAAGCGGAACTGAACCGTCTGGCGCAGCGCAACGCGCGCACTGAGACCGTTGATCGCAAGGCCAAGAAGAACGATACGGTCGATATCGACTTCGAGGGTTCGATTGACGGTGTGCCGTTTGAGGGCGGCAAGGCGGAGCACCATGCGCTGACGCTCGGCTCCGGCACGTTCATCCCGGGCTTTGAGGATCAGCTCATCGGCTGCAAGGCGGGCGATGAGAAGGACGTTGTCGTCACCTTCCCAGAGGAGTACCATGCCAAGGAGCTGGCCGGCAAGGAAGCTGTGTTCAAGTGCAAGGTGCACAAGGTTGAAGAGACCATCCTGCCCGAACTGGATGATGAGTTTGCCAAGGATGTTTCCGACACCTGCGAGACGCTGGACGACCTGAAGAAGGAGATCACCGACCGCCTGAAGAAGGAGCGTCAGGAAGCTGCCGACCATGCGTTTGAGGAAAAGATCCTCGACGCTGTGATCGCGAACATGAAGGCGGACATCCCGCAGGCGATGGTGGACAACCAGATCGACTCCCTTGTGCAGGACTTCGGCTACCGCATCCAGATGCAGGGCATGACGCTTGAGCAGTATCTCAAGATGACCGGCACCGAGATGGGTGCGTTCCGCGCAATGTTCCAGGAGCAGGCAGACCGTCAGGTCAAGATCCGCCTTGCACTGGAGAAGGTTGCAGAACTGGAGAATATCGCAGTTTCCGACAAGGAAATGGATGAGGAATATGCTAAGATGGCGGAGCAGTACGGTATGGAGGTCGAAAAGGTCAAGAGCCTTGTATCTGCTGAGGCACTGTCCGGCGACCTGAAGATCTCCAACGCGCTCGAACTGATCAAAAAGAATGCCAAGGTCAAGAAGGCCGCGTCCAAGAAAAAGGCTGCCGAGGAAGCAGAAGCGGCACCGGCTGAGGAGACTGCGGAGTAATCCTTGTTCCGCAACATACGTTATTCAATAGGGACTTGCGCTTTGCCGCAAGTCCCATAGAAAGCCGCGACAAGTGCGTGGCTTTTTATGCCATGAAAGAAGGAAGGGCTTCAGTAAAGGAGGAGCTTTCCTGCGTTCCGGATGTGCGGGAGGTCGCAGTCCCAGCGCATCCTGCGTGATGGAGGCAGTATGCTTTCATCGACCTTTTCGAAAGGAGTTTTCCAAAGTGAGTTTAGTCCCAATGGTCATCGAGCAGACCGGACGCGGCGAGCGTTCGTTCGATATTTATTCCCGTCTGCTCAATGACCGTATCGTAATGCTTTGCGAAGAAGTCAACGACACGACCGCTTCCCTTGTTGTAGCGCAGCTGCTGTATCTGGAAGCGCAGGACCCTGATAAGGACATTTCGCTGTATATCAACAGTCCCGGCGGTTCGGTCACCGCAGGCATGGCGATTTACGACACCATGAACTATATCAAGTGCGATGTGTCCACCATCTGCATCGGTATGGCTGCGTCCATGGGCGCGTTCCTGCTGTCCTCGGGTGCAAAGGGTAAGCGCTATGCGCTGCCCAACGCCGAGATCATGATCCACCAGCCGTCTGCCGGCACACAGGGCCAGATCACGGACATGGCGATCCACCTCAAGCGCCTGGAAACCATCAAGAAGCGCATGAACAAGATCCTGTCCGAGAATACCGGCAAGCCGATCGAGGTGGTTACGGCTGACTGTGAGCGGGATAATTTCATGACCGCCGAGGAAGCGCTGGAATACGGTCTGATCGATAAGGTGTTCGATAAGCATTGATGAAAATAAACGCGGCAGTTTGCTGGATAGAGGTGCTGTATGCCGAATTTTGATGATGATAAGATGTTGAAATGTTCGTTCTGCGGAAAACCCCAGAACCGGGTGCGCAAGCTGATCGCGGGGCCGGGGGTGTATATCTGCGACGAGTGCATCGGCGTATGCACCAGCATTTTGGACGATGAACTGGATTTTGCGCCGGAGGACAGCGCGGAACAGGTGTCCGGACGGCCCGAGCGCCTGCCTACGCCGCAGGAACTCAAAGCGGTGCTCGATGATTATGTGATCGGGCAGGATCGGGCGAAGATCGCGCTTTCGGTAGCGGTATACAACCACTACAAGCGTATTTATCATCCGGAGACCGACGTGGAGCTGCAAAAATCCAACATCCTGATGCTCGGCCCCTCGGGTTCGGGCAAGACCCTGCTCGCGCAGACGCTGGCCAAGACCTTGCAGGTTCCCTTTGCCATTGCGGACGCGACCACGCTGACCGAAGCGGGCTACGTGGGCGAGGACGTGGAGAATATTCTGCTGCGCCTGATTCAGGCGGCGGATTTTGATGTGGAGCTTGCCGAGCATGGCATCATCTACGTCGATGAGATCGATAAGATCGCCCGCAAGAGTGAGAATCCGTCCATTACGCGCGATGTGTCGGGCGAAGGCGTGCAGCAGGCATTGCTCAAAATGCTCGAAGGAACAACGGCGAATGTCCCGCCGCAGGGCGGGCGCAAGCATCCGCATCAGGAGTTTATCCAGATCGATACGACCAATATCCTGTTTATTTGCGGCGGCGCGTTTGACGGCATTGAGGGCATCATCCAGAAGCGCATCGGCAAACAGGGCATGGGCTTCGGCTCCGAGGTGAAGGGCAAGCAGGAGGATCAGACGGATCGCCTGCTCGCGCAGATCGAGCCGCACGACCTGATGAAGTACGGTTTGATTCCCGAACTGATCGGCCGTCTGCCGGCGATCGTATCCCTGGATACGCTGGACAAGGAGGCGCTTGTGCGCATTCTTCAGGAGCCTAAGAACGCGCTGGTCAAGCAGTATCAGGCTTTGCTCACGCTGGACGGCGTGGAACTCGAATTTGAGCCGGAGGCGTTGACCAAGGTGGCGGAGGTCGCGCTGGAGCGCAAGACCGGTGCGCGCGGGCTGCGCGGTGTGCTGGAAAAAACGATGACCGATATCATGTTCCGCATCCCGTCCGACCAGACGGTCAATCGCGTGGTGATTACACCGGGCGTGGTGACAGGGGAGAGCGAACCCATAGTCAGCCATGGCGCGCGTGCGGCGTTGCCGGCAGGCGGAAAATCGGATGGGCCGTCGGGAAAGCTGCGGCAGCCGAATAAAACTGCATAACGGATCAATCAGCAAAACATGTGGGCGGAACTTTGGTTTCGCCCGCTTTTTTACAAATTACTCATATATGGCCGCTTTACAAATGACGAAAAATATACTATACTGACGCTATTAAGCGATTTCCCGTACATGAGGAGAGAAACTATGATTGGAACAAATGAAACGACGCTCAGTCGGCTGCCGGTACTGCCGCTGCGCGGGCTGACGGCGTTTCCGCACATGATTATTCATTTCGATGTTGGCCGGATGATGTCCATCCGGGCACTGGAGGCGTCGATGAAAAGCGGTCAGATGCTCTTTCTGACCGCGCAGCGTGAACTGAAAACCGACACACCTTCGCCGGGGGATCTGTACCAGATGGGTACGGTATGTATGGTACGGCAAATCCTGCGCCTGCCGGGCGATAATATCCGCGTATTGGTTGAGGGCCGTTCGCGCGCGCTCGCCCATCAATTCACGATGCCCGAGCAGGAGGGCGGCTGCATCTATGCCGAGGTGGAGGAGCTGGAGGACTTTGTATTCGGCGTGACCGAGCGGCGCGCGCAGGCGCTCGTCCGCACCGCGCAGGAACGGTTTGCCGAGTACGCGCAGAACTCGCCGCGCATTTCGCCTGATGTGGAACTGACGGTATCAGAGGGCGGAGAGGCCGGCTGGCTGGCGGACTATATCACGCAGAACCTTCCGGTTGAGGTGGACGCCAAGCAGGAAATTCTGGAGGAACTGAACGTTACCCGCCGTCTGGCGATGGTTATCCGTCTGCTGGGCGAGGAGACCGAGATCCTCAAGATCGAAAACGAGATACAGGATGAACTGAAAACCCAGATCGATAAAAACCAGCGTGAATATTATCTGCGCGAGCAGATCAAGGTCATCCAGACCGAACTGGGAGAGCAGGATGTAGCGGCGGAGGCGGAAACCTATCGGGAGCGTGTGCTCGACCTGCATCTGCCGCAGGAGTGCGAGGATAAGCTCATCAAGGAGGTCGATCGCTTCGCCAAGCTCAGCGGCTCAAGCGCAGAACAGGGCGTGGTGCGTACCTATTTGGATACCGTGCTCGACCTTCCCTGGAATAAGAAAAGCGAAGAACGGCTCGATCTCGCTGCGGCACAGGCCATTCTGGACCGCGACCACTACGGTCTGAAAAAGGTCAAGGAGCGCATCATGGAGTTTTTGGCGGTCAAGACGCTTGCACCCGAACTCAAGGGGCAGGTGCTCTGTCTGGTCGGCCCGCCGGGCGTCGGTAAGACCTCGATCGCCAGATCCGTCGCCGAGGCGATGGGCCGCAATTACGCGCGCATGAGCTTGGGCGGCGTGCGCGACGAGGCGGATATCCGCGGCCACCGCAAGACCTATATCGGCGCAATGCCCGGCCGCATTATCGACGCGCTGCGCCGTGCAGGAACGGCAAATCCCCTCATTCTGCTTGATGAGATCGACAAGATGGGCAACGACTTTCGCGGCGACCCGGCGTCCGCCATGCTCGAGGTGCTGGACACCGAGCAGAACGTCGCATTCCGCGACCATTATATTGAACTGCCGTTCGATCTGTCGGACGTGCTCTTTTTAACAACTGCAAACGATCTTTCCACTGTGCCGCGCCCGCTGCTCGACCGAATGGAGGTCATCGAGCTGTCCTCCTATACCGAGGAGGAAAAACGGCAGATCGCGCTGCACCATTTGCTGCCCAAGCAGATGGAAAAGCATGGCTTGCAGAAATCACAGCTGATGATGTCGGAAAAGATGCTGGGCAAGGTGATTGCAGGCTATACGAGGGAGGCGGGCGTGCGCCGCCTTGAACAGGTGCTGGCAAAGCTGTGCCGCAAAGCGGCCAAGCATGTCGCAGACGGCGGCAAGCGCCTGACCGTGACGGAAAAGAATATCGAGAGTCTGCTTGGCACGGCGCCGTACAAGGACGACGTGGTGAGCAAAAAGGACGAGGTGGGCATTGTCAACGGCCTTGCGTGGACCAGCGTCGGCGGCGAGATGCTCGAGGTCGAGGTCGCTGTCGTGCCCGGCAGCGGTAAAATCGAGGTCACGGGCAATTTGGGCACGGTGATGCAGGAGAGCGCCAAGGCGGCGGTCACATTTGTGCGCTCGCGTGCGAAGGAACTGTCCATCGACCCGATGTTCTACAAGGATAACGACCTGCATATCCATTTTCCGGAGGCGGCGGTGCCGAAGGACGGCCCATCTGCGGGCGTGACGATTACGACCGCGCTGATTTCTGCGCTTACCGAGGCGCCTGTGCGCCATGACGTGGCGATGACTGGCGAGGTCACGCTGCGCGGCCGTGTGCTGCCGATCGGCGGGCTGCGTGAAAAGACCATGGCGGCTTACCGCGCGGGCATCAAGACCGTGGTCATCCCCAAGGATAACGAGGTGGATTTGCAGGATATCGAGCCGGTGGTGCGCGAGACCCTTCGTTTTGTACCGGCAGCGCATATGGATACGGTGATGGAGACCGCGATCGACTTTGCGCGCCGCCCGAAGAAGGGAAGAAAGTCCCCGCGCAGTACGGTTGCGCGGCGAAATGACACAACGGCAACGGCGGTGGTGCAATGAGTATGGAAGGATGGAAAAAACCGAATCTGCATAACGTGGAGTTTTTGCGTTCCGCGGTAAAAGAAAGCGACTTCCCAGCGGACACGCTGCCGCAGATTGTGTTTGCAGGAAAGTCCAACGTGGGCAAAAGCTCGGTGATCAATAAGCTGCTGGGTCGAAAAAACTTTGCGCGCGTCAGCGCCCAGCCGGGCAAGACGGTTCATATCAACTACTTTGTGATCGACAAACAGCTGTATCTGGTGGACCTGCCGGGCTACGGCTATGCCCGCGTATCCAAAGCGGAACAGCAGCGCTGGGGCGAACTGATGGAGCTTTATTTCGCCAAGGGGCTGCTGACACTCGGCATACAGATCGTCGATATCCGCCACAAGCCGACGCGGGACGATGTGACCATGGCGGACTGGTTCCGCGCATCGGACAGGCCGTGGGTCGTGATTGCAAACAAGCTGGATAAGATCAAGAAAAGCCAGCGGGAGGACAATCTGGCGGTAATCCGACAGACACTGCGGCTGCCGGAGGAAGTGCCTGTTATTCCGTTTTCTGCAGAAAAGGGAGATGGGCGCGATGAAGTGCTTGCACTTATTTTTGACCACGTAAGAAAGGATGACCCGGAATAATGGATTTTTTCCGCCGTTTTATGGCTGGACGCTATGGAAATGACCAGCTCAACGCCGCGCTGCTGGTGCTGGACTTGGTGCTGCTTGTGGTGGAGATGCTGACCAGATGGAGCTGGATGGGAATATTCATTCTGGCACTGCTCATTTTGTGCTACTTCCGCATGTTTTCCCGCAACATTCAGGCGCGCTATGCTGAAAATCAGAAATTCCTGCGCTGGTGGGGACCGGTGGCAAATCGTCTGCGGGGCGCACGCATGCGCTTTGCCGATCGCAAGATCCACCGTTATTTTAAGTGCCCGCAGTGTGGGCAGCGCCTGCGCGTGCCGCGCGGCAGAGGGAAAATCAATATCACCTGCCCGCATTGTCACACGCAGTTTGTGCGCAAGAGCTGAAATAGGAGGACAGCGTACACATTTTCTCTGATACACAGCAAATTGGACTTGCATTTTCCGGTAAAAAAAGTATAATAGAATTACAAATACATCCAGGGGGCGATTCCGATGACCGTAGATCAGTTGATTGGTAAAATCTACAACAAGCTTAGCAAAGCAGATATTGCTGGAACGCAGGGCAAGGTAGCGGTTCAGTTTAACCTTACCGGTAAGGTTG
>DXDO01000043.1 GCA_019115425.1 Candidatus Agathobaculum merdigallinarum
CACAACGACTGCATACACAGGGGGACTGTAACATTGCGCACGGAAACAGAAATGATGGACTTGATCCTCCATACAGCAAAAACGGACGACCGGGTTTTAGCGGCCTATCTGAAAGGGTCGCGGACCAATCCGCATGTGCCGAAAGACCGGTATCAGGATTTTGACATCATGTATGTGGTCAAGGAGACCCAGAGTTTTATTTCCGATCCGTCATGGCTCGACGGATTCGGGAAAATCATCTTGAAGCAGGAGCAGGACGATGACTTCGGCTACGGGGACCGTTTCGGCATACGCAGCCATTATGAGCAAAGCTATTCCTGGCTGCTGCTGTTCGAAGATGGGAACCGCATCGATATCGGCGTTGAAACCATAGCGGCAATGGAAAAAGGGGTAAACCGCAACAAGCTGTTCCTGCCGCTTTTGGACAAAACCGGCTGCCTGCCCAAGCTGCCGCCGCCAACGGATGAAGACTTTTATGTGGTCCCGCCGACGGCGAAGCAGTTTCGAGGCTGCTGCAACACGTTTTTCTGGTCGCTGTGCGATGTGGTCAAAGGGATCGCCAGAGACGAGCTTCCCTTTGCCATGAGCACCTATCACGAGCTTGTTCACAATATGCTGCAAAAAATGCTGGGCTGGTATATTGGAATCCACACCGATTATTCGGTTTCCTGCGGCAAGCTGAATAAGTATTTTAAAAAGTATTTGCCGGAGCAACTCTACCTGCAATACCTCGAAACGTACCCTGACAGCAGCTACGACCACTTCTGGAATGCCATCGACGCATCCTGTGCATTATTTCATCAAACCGCGCAATTTGTCGCGGAAAATTCCGGTTATCCCTATCCGCAGGAAGATGAGGACGGGTTTCGCCGGTATGCGGAGATCATCCAAGAGATGTGAGCATAGAAAAGAGGATGGTCTTCGCGCCAGCCCCTCTGTTTTTGCCACGCCCTTGTGCCCCGTGCTATTTCCCAAAATTTATTTTTCTTTCTTGAATGGATTGCCCCTTGCCGGTCGTGTTACCTATGAAAGCGGAAAACATTACCGCACAACAGAAGGAGGTCATCAGTATGAAAAAGATACGGACTGGTATATTGGCCGCGGCCCTGCTGCTGTCCATCGGCGTGACTGGGGCATTCGCCGCCGGCCCCGGCTGGGGACGGCATGCAGCTTGGAACGACAACTGTCCGGCAGCAGGCGCATCCTGCCGCTATGATGCGGACGGGGACGGCCTCTGTGACAACTGCGGCGGGGGTGCAAATTATGTCGATGCGGACAACGACGGCGTGTGCGATCATTGGGGCGGCAGCCGCTGCGGTCTTGGTCGCGGCATGGGCAGAGGATACAAGAGATAACACAACGGTGGGTGGGATCTTGCGATGCGGAATGAACAGGAGATCAACGAGGCGATCGAACGGTATGCGGATACCGTCCGCCGGCTCTGCATGCTCCATTTGAAAAACCATGCCGATACCGAGGATATTTTCCAGACCGTATTCCTCAAATATGCGCTGCACACCGAACCCTTTGCGGATGCGGAGCATGAAAAGGCATGGCTGATTCGCGTCACGATCAATGCCTGCAAGGATCTGCTCAAAAGTTTCTTCCGCAGCCGCACGGTTTCCCTTGACGAAGTGCTGGAGCAGCCGGCGGCGCTCGCCCCGGATCACCGCGAAGTCCTTGAGGCGGTGCTGTCGCTGCCGCAGAAGTACCGGGATGTGATCTATCTGCACTATTACGAGGGTTATCCCGCGCCTGAGATCGGCCGTATTCTGGGGAAAAACGTCAACACGGTTTACACGCTGCTGGGCCGCGCCAGGCAGCAGCTGCGCGAAGCACTGGGAGGTGAGGGCGATGCATGACAAGATCCGGGCGGCGTTTGATGAGATCCACGCAGAAGAGGATCTGAAGGCGCAGACGCGCGTCTGTCTCGCCCGCGAGGCACAGAGCCGCCGGCCTCGGCACCGGTCCGGCCGGATACGGTTTGTCCCCGCGCTGGCCTGCTGCCTGCTTGTGCTGCTGGCGGGCTGGGGCGGATACCACACGTACTTCACCCCCTCCGCGATCATCAGCATCGATGTCAACCCATCCCTCGAGCTGGGCGTCAACCGGTTTGACAAGGTCGTTTCGGTCGAGGGCTACAACGAGGACGGTGCCGCGCTCGCCGATGCGGTAGACGTTAAATACATGGACTACGCGCAAGCGCTGACCCTCATTCTGGACAGCGACGCCTTTGCGCCCTATACTGCGGAGGATGCGGCGGTATCCATCGCCGTATTCGGGTCGGACGAACAGAAAAGCAGCGAAATGCTCTCGCAGGTGGAGGCCTGCACCGCGGGATACCGCAACGCCCACTGCTATGCGGACAACATGGAGGTCGCCGCGGCGGCCCATGCGGCAGGACTGTCCTGCGGCAAATACCGCGCCTATCTCGAACTGCACGAACTTGATCCCTCCGTCACCCCGGAGGACATCCAGGGAATGACCATGCGCGAGATCCGCGACCGCATCGCAGCCCTGTCCGGCGGCGGCAGCGCTGTCCAGACACAGAATACGAACGGCTCTGCCGGCGGCGGGCATCACGGCAATGGCGCAGGAAATGGCAAGGGAAAGCGGCATCACGCGCAGGAACCGTAAAGCGTCCTCTGCTGCCTATACTGTATCTGTATAGCAAAGATATACTTATATTGGGTGTAATGGGTGATACAAATGGATGCAACGATACGAGAAACAGCATATTTGGCACATGTTTCAGTCGATGGAACGCGTTCTCAGACAGTGCGGCAGCATCTGCTCGGGACGGCGGCACTGGCAGAACAGTTCGCGCAGCCCTTTGAAGCCTGCAGTCAGGCCCGTTTAGCCGGACTGCTGCATGATGTTGGCAAATACAGCTGTGCATTTCAAAGGCGTCTGGCAGGCAGCGCGGATCGCGTCGATCACTCCACAGCAGGGGCGCAAGAAGCCTGGAGACTGCGGCAGCCGGAGGTTGCCTTCGCTGTCGCCGGTCATCATGGTGGCCTGCCGGACGGCGGCAGCAGGACCGATCCGCCTGATGCAGGGACCTTATTCGGCCGACAAAATAAGGATGTGCCGAATTACAGCGCCTGGCACGACGAAATCGAGCTGCCGGAGGCCTCTCATCCGGCGCGGATTCCGCGCGACAATTTTTCGACATCGTTTTATATCCGCATGCTGTACTCCTGTCTGGTGGATGCCGATTATCAGGATACTGAGACTTTCATGCTCGGTACTGCAGCGCCGCGGGACGGATATACCTCACTTCCCCATCTGCTCGAGAGATTGGAGCAGCATATCGCGCCCTGGTGGGCCGCTAAAACCGCATTAAACGAGAAGCGATGCGAAATCCTGCGCGCCTGTCTGGATGCAGGCCGCACATGTGACAGCGGTCTTTACACACTGACTGTTCCGACCGGCGGCGGCAAAACAGTGTCTTCTTTGAGCTTCGCATTGACGCATGCGGTAGCACAAGAGAAGAAGCGAATTATTTACGTGATTCCTTATACCTCCATTATTGACCAGACAGCGGCAGTATTTCAAGAAATACTCGGCGATGAAAACGTAATAGAGCACCACTCCGGCATCGACTATTCCGTGCCGGAAAACGATGTGGACCCTGCGCACTACCGCAAGGCACTGGCCACCGAAAACTGGGATGCTCCTGTGATTGTTACGACCGCGGTGCAGTTTTTTGAATCTCTATATAGCAGCAGGTCTGCCCGCTGCCGCAAGCTGCACAATATTGCGGACAGCGTTGTGATTTTCGACGAAGCGCAGACGCTCCCCGTGAATTATCTTCGCCCCTGTGTGGCGGCTATCGGGCAGTTGGTACAGTATTACGGTGTCACCGCGGTTTTGTGTACTGCGACGCAGCCCGCGCTGCAGCCGCTTTTCGCGGAACTGGCTCCCGCGCTTTCCATGCGTGAGATCTGCCCTGATACCAATGCAATGTATGACTTTTTCCGCCGCACGACCCTGCATATGGCCGGCGAGCTCACCGAAGAAGGTTTGGCAGGGCAGCTCAACGCCGCGCTGCAGGCTCTCTGTGTGGTCAACCGCCGCGCAACGGCACAACGGCTGTATGCGATGCTGGAGCCGGAGGGACGCTATTGCCTGACCACACTGCTCTATCCGGCAGATCGCAAACGGCTTCTGAAAGAGATTCGTGCAAGACTGAAAAACGACCTCCCCTGCCGTGTCGTATCCACTTCCCTGATCGAAGCCGGTGTGGATGTGGATTTCCCTGCGGCCTGGCGCGAGGAGGCAGGGCTGGACTCCGTGCTGCAGACTGCCGGCCGCTGCAACCGCGAGGGCAAATACCCGGCCGAGAACTGCATTGTCACAGTTTTTCGTCTTCAGGGCCAGCGCGTGCCCGCTATGATCCGGCCCAATGTCGATGCGGCCCGCATGGTGATGGATTCCTTTGCAGATCCTGCCCAGCCAGATGCAATCGAAGCATATTTCTCTTTTTTCCGCGCTGTTAAAGGGAATGCTGCGCTGGATAAAAATCAGATTATGGACATGTTCTGCAAGGGGTACCAGGGATGCATTTTCCCCTTCTCCTCCGCAGCAGAGAAGTTTCACCTGATCGACACGAATACTGTCACAGTTTATTTGCCCGTGGATCATGGCATCGATATGCTGGACGACCTGCGCGCTGGGCAGGTCAACCGAACGCTCTACCGGCAGTTGGGGCAGTATTCCGTCAGCATCTATCCGGAGCACTTGCGCAAACTGCTGGATGCCGGAGCCGTGGAGCCCGTTGATGAAAGCAGCTATATTTTAACCGATCGGACTTTATATGATCGCAGCATCGGCCTGTCTCTCGATGTGGAGACAGGAAACGGCATCTTTATATAAATAAACTGCACTGGAAAGCGGGCCTGTTGCAAAATAGCT
>DXDO01000044.1 GCA_019115425.1 Candidatus Agathobaculum merdigallinarum
TGGTGAACATTCTTAAGCAATCTGGCTGTGAAATTATCGTTGACGGTGAGATCACGGCAATAGGGCGAAGAAGCACAAAAAAAGTTGTTGTCTACCCAGCAATGTGGGTTGAGCCGTGTGCTGCTGGTACCATTTTTGTAAGTGATGCCTATATCAAGTATGCTAAGCCGTATGCTGTCCAAAAGATTCTTGACAGCATACGATGAAATAGCTTGAATACAGGTCAAAATATTAAGCGCAACACACATTTTTTCAAAATCAAGCCAGTGAATGGCAGATGATTATCTCTGCCATACGGTAAAAAACTCCCGTCCAATTTCCTGTTATGGAATCAGACGGGAGTTTTTTATGCACCCGAAAACCGTCAGCTGACAGTTGATAAGTGATTTAGTTCCTTATCACTGTTACGCCAAGGGGTTCCAGGCTTGTCCTTATTCTTTTTCTATGAAAAATCGACCCACAAACGCGCGGAAAGGGCGCTGTCGAAAAATCGGCTGGCCGGTTCGCCGGACATGGAGGACGAGATTTGGGGCTATCCCTATGCCGACGTGGACGCTGGGGCCTATTACGGCACAGCGGTCTATTGGGCAAGACTGAACGGTATCGCAGGCGGGTACAGCGACGAGCAGTTTGGCCCCAACGATCCTATCACGCGGGAACAGCTTGCGGTCATGCTCTACCGCTACGCACAGCGCATGGGCTATGATGTGACCGCTGGCGCCGATCTGTCCAGCTACGCGGACGCAAACCAGATCAGCAGCTACGCGGTGCGCGCTCTGCAATGTGCCAATGCCGAGGGCATTGTGAACGGCGCCAGCGCCGCGAACCTTGCCCCCCAGGGCAGCGCCGCCCGCGCACAGGCGGCGGCCATGCTCATGCGGTTTTGTGAGCGGTATGTAGAAAAAGCGGAATAAGAGCGCCTGTGGGGCGCGGACAGCGAGTAAAACTGTCCGCACCCTTTTTTCTGTCCGATGGTGCTCCGATGAATTTACCCAACCAGCGGGAGTTTTTTATTGGCATAAGGCGGACGAAACTCCGCGCCGGCAAGCGGTTTGCATACAACCCATCAGGCCTGTGCAGTCAACTTGCCGGAAACCGTCTTGATGCAGATCGCGCCGCAAACCGTTCGGCCTTATTCCTGCGCGAACACACCGCTGACCGCATCGAACAGTTCCTTAAAAATATTCACAATGCGGTCCAGCACGCCCTCTTCTTCCTGCTCGGCGGCGCCGTCTGTCTCCGCTTCCGTTTCATCTGCCGATATCTCCTCTGTGCGGAGAATAAATTGCAGGCTTGCCGGCGAGGGGTTTTGATCGGATGTAACCGATTGCAGCGCGGCTTCCGCGTCAATGTTCAGTACGTTGGTCTCTTCTTCCAGATCGGTCTCTGCCTCCTCAAGCGCGGAGTGGATGCTGTCATTCGCATTTTCCAGCTGTTCCGAGCTGCCGGAGTTCGCCGCCTGATCCAATACGTTCAGCACGCCGTCAATCGCGGCCTGCATTCCCGCATCCGACTGGCTGCGCACAGCACGCAGGCTGTCTGTTGCACTTTGCAGCAGGGTATTTGCCGAGGTCAGCGTTTTTGTCAGCGAGACCATCAGCTCTGTCCCCTTGTCAATGGATGATGTGGCATCCGTGGTCAGCTGGTCGAGCGAAGCGGATAGGGCGGGGATGTCCGCCAGCAGGTCGTTGACCCGTTCCAGCGTCCGGTCGGCCAGTTCGGTCAGCTTTTGCCCATCCTCGGTAAAATCGTCGGGAAGCGTTTCATAATCCTCCAGTATGTTTAGCAGGTCGCCGAAATTCTCCGATATGCTTTCCGCAGTGTAAGTCAGCGAGCCAAGGCCGCCCGACTGGTCGGACAGATCGCCTACCGCATCCACCAAATCCGCGGTTTGGCTGATTACGGTTTCGAGCGGCTCCAGAAGCGATCCCACCATGCCGGAAAGCTCGGGAGCAATGGCACTCAGCACGCCGTCGAGCAGACCGGCAAGAGCATCCGATTCCGCGCGCAGATCGTCCAACGCGTCCGACAGCAGGCCGCTGGACAGGGACAGCCGGTCAAGATCGTCGCGCAGCGTCTCGAAATCATCGGCAAGCGCGTAAAAATCGCGGGAGCCGTCGCCTGTATCCTCATGCAGGCTGTCCAGCATGCCTTGCAGATCTTTCAGGTGATCGTGCATCTGCCGAAGGCTCTCCTGATATGCCGTCACGTCCTCCGCGCTCTCCTGCAGCGTCCCCAGCATGCTGTTGACCGTCGCGTTCAGCGCCGTCAGGGTGGTTTTGGTCGCGCTCAATTCGGGGAGCAGCGAATCCGACCGGCCCGCCAGCTCCTCCAGCGCGGACAGCGCCGCGTCGGTTTGCGGGTCGAGCGTGCCTCGGTCGGCGATCAGCTGCTTGCGCACATTGTTCAGGCCCGCAATACCTCCGGACAGCACATCCAGCCCACTCTGCATGGATTGCATGGTTTCCAGCATACTGCTGAGACCTTCATACAGGCTGTCGCCCGAATCGCCCAAACGGTCCTTAATATTGCGCAGGTCGGACAGAATATCGAGCGAGGACAGGGTTGCAGGCGCCATAAACAGCAGCAGCCCCATGCTTTCAAACACATCCGATCCAATGCGCACGGTAAACGTGTTTTCCTCCCCGGGCAGCCCCATAAATACGACCAGCTTGTAAGTGCCCATGGACTGTATCTGCGCGCCCGGCGCTTCAATCGAGAGAGCTTTGCTCATATCGATTCCCGTGCCGCAGATCAGCATCATATTATTTTTGTAATACTCGCTCGCCGCTTCATTCGGCACAGCATGGATATTGATCTCCACCAGCCCGCTCGCGCCCGCGCACTTTTCCGCTTCGACCGGTACACCGTTGAGCTTGTAGGACACATCAAAATTCCACGGCAGTTGGATCGCAGTATCACTGCTGGGGATGCACTCGTAATAAAACCGCTGCATCCCCTCCCCTTCCAGCGCCCACGAAACCGAACCGTCCTCCAGAACAGGCTGGTCATAGGTGGACATGTTGTAGACCTCGGCGTAGTCGCCGTAGTCCGTGAACGCGGTATGGCCGTTCAGTCCCACGCCCTTGACGATGCGGGTCTCCTCGGGGATGCCGTAGTGGTCCAGATTGATATAAACTGCTTCGTCGGTCTCGATTTCGGGCGCGGCTGCAACCGCCGCCTGCGGCAGCGTGAGCGCCAGCATCAGCGCCGCCGCTGTCGCCCTGCGTAATTTATCGCGAATCATGGCTGTTTTCCTCCTTGTTGTCTATATGCTCCGGCATGTTTTGGGACGCATCGCCAGCCGCATTTTTCCGGAATAACCGCTTTACTCTGCCGCTGAGCGCTTTGCGCCGCGCACGGCGGTATTCGCGGATCTGACTGCGCAGCGCCAACCGCTGCCGGTGAAGCTCGCTGAGAATCGGCAGCTTGAGTGTTTTTGCACGGATACGGTTCATTTTCGCGTGCTTTTTCTCTGCGTAATCCGCTTTGACGATCCATTTGTCAAATATCATCAGACAGCATGGCAGCAGGAACAGCACCAGCACCATCGAAATCAGTGCGCCCCTGCCGATGAGCTGGCCGAGTCCGGAGATGGCCTCCACCGAGGTCATAAAATACAGGCCATAGGCCACGGTCATCAATATCATGCCCGAGGTCAGGATAGATTCCGCGCTGACGGCAACCGCGCGGATCGCGGCCTCCTTTTTGTTCCCCTGTGCGCGGGCATCCAGATAATTGCCGGTCAGCAGGATGGAATAGTCGATCGTCGCGCCAAGCTGGATGCAGCTTACAATAATCAACCCCAAAAACATGGTACGCTGGCCGTAGATATACGGCATGGCGGTGTTGATGAATACCGCGCACTCGATCGGGATGAGCACGACCAGCGGCAACAGCAGCGCCTTATAGGTGATGGCAACCACCAGCGCCACGCCGAGCAGCGAAACGGTGTTGACCAGCTGATTATCCGGCACGATGATCGCCTTGATATCCTGTGTGGAGGGCGTTACGCCGACCAGATAGGTCTGCCGGTCGGGATAATATTTGCCGATGATCGCGCGGATCTCATCCGCGTAGGTAAACGCTTCATCGCTCTCTCCTGCGGAGCGGACATTGATCATGACGCGCGCCCAGTGATCGGAATGCAGCATTCCCGTGACGCTTTCCGGCAGGAATTCCTCCGGTACGCCCTCCGGCAGCGCCGAGGCCAGTCCCAGCGCGTATTTTACATAGGGCAAGTCCGCCAATTCCTCGCTCATGGCCTTTTCCGTGATGTTGTTGTCCGGCGGGATCAGCGCAAGCATCATGTTGCTTTGACCGAATTTCTCGTTCATCTGCTGTTCCGCCTCATATACCGGCGTCCCCGGGGAGTTGGCTACCGCCTCATTTCCGTAGGTAAAGTCCGCCATACCCTGCGCAATGTAGCAGGGCACGATAAGAACCAGTACAACGGCAAGCACGGGCTTGCGAATTTTATAGGCGAATTCACCCAAACGCCGCCACTGCTGGGGAATAAACGGCCGGTGCTGGGTTTTGCTGACCAGATCCTGAAAGCGCAGGATCAACGCGGGCATGAGCAGCAAAACAGTGACCAGACTGAGGAAAATCCCCTTGGCCAGTACCAGTCCCATATCCGGCCCAATGCCGAACCGCATGAGCGCGAGCGCCAGAAAGCCGACAATGGTCGTTGCGCCTGATGCACCGATGGAAGCAAAGGCCGTGCGCAGCGCGTTTGCCATTGCTTGCTCTGGGGCGATCCCATTTGCTTTTTCCTCCGTGAAGGCGTGCAGCAGAAAAATGGAGTAGTCCATTGAGCAGGCGAGCTGTAAAACCGCACCCACCGCATTGGACAGGAAGGAGATCTCGCCGAAAATGATATTCGTCCCCATGTTAATGATGATGGCAATGCCGAGTACGGAAAGAAACAGCACCGGTTCAAACCATGATGTGGTGGTGAGCGTCAAAATCAGGAAAATTATAATAATGGCAAGCACCATCACCCGCGCAACCTCCGCGTTGATTGTGGGGCCGAGGTTGGTATCCGATACCGCCGAACCTGCAACCAGACCACGTTCGCCGACGATCCGCTCTATCTCACGCACCGCCGCGTGCGTCCGGCTGGACGAGTCCTTTTCCAAAAAGATGATGTCCATATAGGCATCGCCGTCTTTATAGTAATCCTCGATCTCGGAATAATCGATGAACTGACTGGACCCGTAAATATTGGTTGTGCTGTCGCACCACATCACCATATCCACGCCGTCCACGTCCGCGATGCGGTCCTTGATGTTTTTCGCTTCATACAGCGTCACATCCTCCAGCATCACACGCCCCATGCCCGGATAAGTAAATTCTTTCTCCATAATATCGAGCGCCTGCGCGGACGGCGTGGAATCCGGCAGATATTCGGTCAGGTCATAATTCACGCCAACCATGGGGATGCAGATCAGGCTGAAAACCACCAGCATGGCGAATATCTTTTCGATTCGCTTACGGTTGTTGATGATCGTATCCACCGGACTGTGTCCGTTTAATTTCACAAGAAAAACACCAACTTTCGTAAAAATAGATATTGTGTATAATAACTTTGCATGATATAGTATATTTCATAAGGATAATAGACACAATAGCCAATTTTTCAAATTATGAGTAAAATCGAACAAACAGCATTCATTTTGTTTACTTTTTTTAAATTTCACTCAATCTCGAATGGAGGGATCGCTATGGAAGTACTGGAGGACAAGCGGATACGGCGAACAAAAAAATTGCTGCGGCAGGCGCTGACGCGTCTGATGCAGCAAAAGGATTTCAAAAGCATCACGGTGACTGATGTGGTGCGCGAGGCGGATATCAACCGAGGAACATTTTACGCACATTACCGCGATGTATACGACCTGCGTGAAAAGATTGAGGCAGAAATGATCGCGGACTTCAGAGCCATGATCGCTGTTCTGCGGCCAAGCGAGGCGGCGACGCTCCAGCCTGTGCTTACACGGGCGATGGACTATCTGGAGGAAAACCGCGAGATTGTGACGGCGCTGACACAGGTCAGCGGCGTAGAGGGCTTCGGCAAAAAACTGATCGGCGTACTTGAGGAATGCCGTCTGGAGATCATTCAGCACCGCAGCATAGAAGATGTGTATGTTGCGCGTTTCCTTGCAACCGGCATCGTGGGCATGTTGGAAAAGTGGATCACTGAACCCCAGCCCATTCCAAAGCATGAAATGACGGCGTTAATTACCAAAATATTATCACCGATGCTATCACAGGGGACAGAATAAGCTATGCACAAAGCAGTCCCGCTATGCCTTGGGCCGAGGTGATTTTCCGTACAGCATATCCAATACATGTATTAAGCCCACTCACCGAAAAGGGTATTGACTTTGAGTATGCTCCAAGTGGTAAAGTATCATTGACAACACTTCCGCATATTATCTGGAAGCACCATGAAGCACCATATAAAGGAGTTTTGCACATGAGCAACAAAAAATTAGTGGCCTATTTCTCGTGCAGCGGTGTGACCAAGTCTGTAGCACAGACGCTGGCGGACGCAGCCGGCGCCGACCTTTATGAGATCACGCCTGCGCAGCCTTACACGAATGCCGACCTGAACTGGATGGACAAGTCCAGCCGCAGTACGGTCGAGATGAAAGACCCCGATTCTCGTCCGGAAATCGCCGGAAAAGTAAACAATATGGCGGATTACGACACAGTCTTTGTCGGCTTCCCGATCTGGTGGTATGTCGCACCGACGATCATCAACACCTTTCTGGAGAGCTACGACTTTACGGGCAAGACCATCGTGCCGTTCTGCACCTCGGGCGGCAGCGGCGTCGGCAAGACCGACAAGGTCCTGCACGCACTCTGCCCTGATTCGGTGGATTGGCGGCCGTGCAAGCTGCTGAACGGCCATCCCTCTGCCGCACAGCTGACAAAATGGGTGGACAGCCTGCATCTCGGCTGACCGCAGCAAAAAATCCCCTGCGCCGACCGGCGCAGGGGATTTTGCTGTCTTATAGGGCTTTGTTGTTTCAAACTCGGTTTTTTACGCCTTGCCGAGCTCCTTGACACGCGCCTGTGCTGCCGCAAGGCGGGCAATCGGCACGCGGAAGGGCGAGCAGGAAACGTAGTTCAGGCCGACATTGTGGCAGAACTCGACCGAGGACAGGTCGCCGCCATGCTCGCCGCAGATACCCAGCTTGATATCCGGACGAGTCTTGCGGCCGTTTTCTACCGCGTATTTGACCAGCTTGCCGACGCCATGCTGATCCAGACGGGCAAACGGGTCGGATTCGAGAATCTTCTTCTCGAAGTAGGTCTCCAGAATGCGGCCCACGTCGTCGCGCGAGAAACCATAGGTCATCTGGGTCAGGTCGTTGGTGCCGAAGGAGAAGAACTCGGCTTCCTCGGCGATCTCGTCTGCCGTGACCGCGGCGCGCGGAGTCTCGATCATGGTGCCGATCATATATTTCATCTTCAGGCCCGACGCTTCAATCAGTTCATCCGCCTTGGACTTGATGACCTTCTTGACAAAGCGCAGCTCGTTGATCTCGGATACCAGCGGAACCATGATTTCCGGGGTAATCTTGAGGCCGTCTTCCTTCCAGACGTTGATCGCAGCGGAGATGATGGCCTCGGTCTGCATCTCAGCGATTTCCGGATACAGAACGTCCAAACGGCAGCCGCGGGTGCCCAGCATCGGGTTGAACTCGTGCAGGTCGGCCACTTTGCCCTTAAGCTTGGCAAACGGAATGCCCATCTCATCCGCCAGCTCCTTGATATCCTCGTCCTCCTGCGGCAGGAACTCGTGCAGCGGGGGATCGAGCAGGCGGATGGTTACCGGCAGACCGCCCATTGCGCGGTAGATGGCTTCAAAGTCGCCGCGCTGCATGGGCAGGATCTTGGAGAGCGCCGCGCGGCGCTGCTCGACCGTGTCGGACACGATCATCTCGCGCACTGCCTTGATGCGTTCCGGCTCGAAGAACATATGCTCGGTGCGGCACAGGCCGATGCCTTCCGCGCCGAACTTGCGCGCCTGGGTCGCATCGCGCGGGGTATCGCCGTTGGTGCGCACATGCAGGGTACGGATCTCATCCGCCCAGCCCATGAAGCGGCCGAAGTCGCCGGTCAGCTCCGCGTCCTGCGTATCGATCTTGCCGAGGTATACATTGCCGGTCGAACCATCGAGCGAGATGAACTCGCCTTCGTGTACGACCGTGCCGTCGGCAAAGGTCAGCGTCTTATCCTCTTCCGAAACCTTGATGCCGTTGACGCCGGCGACGCAGCAGGTGCCCATGCCGCGCGCAACGACCGCTGCGTGCGAGGTCATGCCGCCGCGGGCGGTCATGATGCCTTCGGAAACCGCCATGCCGTCGATATCCTCCGGAGAGGTCTCCTGACGGACGAGAACAACCTTGAGGCCGGTCTTGTGCGCGGCGGCCGCTTCCTCAGCGGTGAAGTAGACCGCGCCGCAGGCAGCGCCGGGGGACGCCGGCAGGCCGGTGGTGATCGGAGTGGCAGCCTTGAGTGCCGCAGGCACAAACGTCGGGTGCAGCAGCGCATCGAGCTGCTTGGGTTCGACCTTCATGATCGCCTGCTCCTTGGTGCAGACGCCCTCGTCGACAAGGTCGACCGCGACCTTCAAAGCGGCCTGCGCGGTGCGCTTGCCGTTACGGGTCTGAAGCATATAGAGCTTGCCGTTTTCAATGGTAAACTCCATATCCTGCATATCGCCATAGTGCTGCTCCAAACGGGAGGAAATATCGACGTCGA
>DXDO01000003.1 GCA_019115425.1 Candidatus Agathobaculum merdigallinarum
GCGCCTGACTTTTTATACAAAGGCCAAAAGGCGGAAAAATCAAAATTTTTCTGTCTTTTGGGCGCAATAGCTGTTTCAGGCGCAGCCTGACAACAGCGTCCCTCGATTAAGACCCTTGGGTCTTAATCGAAGAGGGTCGATACCGATACTTCCTCGTAAATGCGCGCGATCGCTTCGGTGAACACCGGTGCAACGGACAGGACATTGATCTTGTCCAGTTTTTTCTCGGTCGTCAGCGGGATGGTGTCGAGGATCGCCAGCTCCTTGATCGGGCTGTTCGCGATGCGCTCGATCGCCGGACCGGACAGCACGCCGTGCGTTGCGCAGGCATAGACCTCGGTCGCGCCGCCCTTTTCAACGAGCGCGTCCGCCGCGTGTACCAGCGTACCCGCGGTGTCGATCAGGTCGTCCACGAGGATGCACTTCTTGCCCTCAACATTGCCGATGATGTTCATGACCTCGGACACATTCGCCTTGGGACGGCGCTTGTCGATGATCGCGAGCGGCATGTCCAGCTTTTCGGTGAACTTGCGCGCACGGGTGACCGAACCCAGATCAGGCGAAACGATCACGGTGTCCTCGGTGCCGACGCCGAACTTGCCCGCGATATACGGGATGAGCACGGACGAGCCGAGCATGTTGTCCACTGGGATGTTGAAGAAGCCCTGGATCTGCGCCGCATGCAGATCCATCGTGAGCACACGATCCGCGCCCGCCGCGGTGATCAGGTCGGCCACCAGCTTGGCGGAAATCGGGTCGCGCGCCTTGCTCTTGCGGTCCTGCCGCGCATAGCCGAAATACGGGATCACCGCCGTGATTCGGCCCGCAGACGCACGCTTGCAGGAGTCGATCATGATGAGCAGTTCCATCAGGTTGTTGTTGACCGGACCGCAGGTGGACTGGACAAGGAACACGTCCGAGCCGCGCACGGACTCCGAGATGGATACCGAAATTTCGCCGTCAGCGAAGGTGGAGATGGCAGCCTTGCCGATCGGCAGGCCGAGTGCGGACGCGATCTGCATCGCGAGCGCGGGATGGGAGTTGCCGGAGAAAATTTTGATATTTTTTCCGTGAGAAATCATTGGATAGCCTCCGTCATCATAGTAAAGTGTGTCCGTTTTTCTTTTTTCTATTATCAGGCATTGCCGAAGAGCGGCGCTGCCTCAATCACTTTTTGTCCTTTTCGTGCAGCGCACGGCGGCGGTCGTTCCAGCCCTCCATGTTGGTCTGGCGCGCACGCGCAACGCTCAGGGCGCCCGCCGGCACATCCTTGGTCACAGTCGTGCCCGCGGCGGTAAACGCGCGGTCGCCGAGCTTCACAGGCGAGACCAGGTTGGTGTTGCAGCCGATGAAGCAGTCGTCGCCGATCACGGTCTGGTACTTGTTATATCCATCGTAGTTGACCACGACCGTGCCGCAGCCGAAGTTGACCCGCTCGCCGACCGTTGCGTCGCCGATATAGGTCAGGTGGGAGACCTTGGTGCCATTGCCGATGGTGGACTTCTTGAGTTCCACGAAATCGCCGATGCGGCAGCCGTCCCCGATCACGCACTGCGGGCGGATATAGGCAAACGGGCCGACCGTTCCCTTTTCACCCACCTTGGACTCATATACCTGCGAATTGTTGACCGTGGTGCCCGCGCCGATCTCGGCCTTTTCCAAAATCGAGTTCGGGCCGATGAGCGCGCCCGCGCCGACCTTGCAGCCCGGACGGATGTGGCATCCCGGCAGGATGGTCGCGCCCGGGGCGATATCCGCGTCCGGCGCGATATAGGTGCTTGCGGGGTCGAAAATCTGCACGCCCTTTTCGATCAGCGTGAAGTTGACCCGCTGGATCATGGCGAGTTGCGCAACGTAAGCCGAGCCGCCGTCGCAGATCTCGACGATCTCATTGGTGACCGCGACGCCTTTCTGCGCACCCGCGGCGACCGCCGCCGCGACCAGCGCGTCCAGCGTGTCCGCGCCCGTGGCGAGCGCCTTTTGCAGCATCTCATAGGTGAACATCGCGACAAGGCAGTGTTCATCGCGCGGGATGGGCTGCCCCTCCGCGTCAACCCCCTGCTGCTCGGCCACCAGCACGCTCACGCCGTAACCGGTGTGCATATGGGTTTCCGCGAGATGGGTCAGCGCATCGTCCTCCGCCAGCGCGAACGGCGCAGCGATGACCAGCACATGCGCGCTTTCAGACAGGTTTTTCAGCGCGGCGAAGCGGTTCGCACCGTCGAGCGCAAGGCTCTCCGCGCCCGCGAGCGCAGGCTCACGGTCATCATGCACAAAACAGCAGGCGTCCACAGCCGCGGGCAGTGCGCCGTGCACCGCGTCTCCCGCCGTGCCGAACAGCACGGGACGCGCCCAAGCGGAAAAACCACTTTCATCAAACAGGCCGCCAATCAGGGCGGCGGTAACAGTATTCATCACAGAAAATCCTTCCGTTTCACAGGGACAGAACGTCCCCATTTTCATTACATGTTTATTATACATCAGGCGTATGTAAATTGCATCAGCATTTTTCGATAAATTTCCTATCATAATACGGTATTTTTCGCCGTTTGCTGACAAAAGGGCTGTCCGCCCCCGGCGGACAGCCCCGTATTATTTTTTGCATATGGTAAACTCCATGCGGTAAACCGCCTGTTCCCCTTCGGTCGGGATGAGCGTCCAGCCGCTTTCCCCCGGCACACAGCCGCTGTATGCCACAGTCTGCACGACCTGCATATCGTGAAAATCCGCAGTAAAGCTTTCGGTAATGCCCTCCAATTCCTGCATCAGTGGGCTGTTCAGCAATTCCAGTATCCCCGACCGGGTGCGGGATGCAGCAAAGGCGTATACGATCATCTCGCGCGTTTCTCCAAAGTTGCCGCCCATCATCATGCCGTCGTTGCCGTCATCGCGCAGCGTCGCATGCACGGCGGAAACGAATCCCTGCGCATCCGTCTCCACCGAAATCTCCGGTTCATAGTCAAACGCATATTCCCACCGGAACCCGCGCCCGCTGTCCATCGGCACCCACGCCCACGAACCGTCCGGCTGGATATATGCCCTTGCGCCGCGGTAGACCTGATAATCGTTGCAGTTTTCCACATACTCCGCAAGCGTCAGCTCACCACGGTTAGGCGGCAGTGCAGCGCGCAGACCGATGCCCACATCTGCAAACCCTGCCAGCACCATCAGCACGATATAACCGGCAGCGCGGTACCATTTGGTCTGCCGCTCGCGCACCACAACCGTGCAGGCGTTGTCCATATCCCAAGACAGTTCTTCCTCCGTGCAGGTCCGGTACGACCGCCACATCCGATACAGGTTGTAAAGCGGGATGCCCCAGCCCATACCGATGCAGAACACGCCCCAAGCGCGGGCAAACGCGGTGCGGATGGGCAGCTTGTGCCCGTCCTCGTCGCGCACGGACAGGCCGAATACCCATTTGCCTATCGTCGTGCCCCAGAAGTGCAGCAGCACCGGCTCGAACGCCAGCATGAGCACCGCTCCTGCATAGGTGCACGCCAGCGTCCATACCCAGGCGTGGTACAGCACAGGGTTAATGCGCAGCCCCCACTGCCCCACCATGCTCCAGATCAGCCCGTACAGCGACAGGTCGAGCGACCGCGCGAAATACCGCCGCCACGGGCAGCCCGCGGGCGGGATGCGGTCCTGCTCCTCCGGCGTTTGTGACAGATACGCCGGCAGCACGGAGATGGACAGGTATTTGTCCACGTCCAGCCCGTCCCACTGCGCGCCATCCTCGCAGATCGCGCGGCAGGCCGCGTATGCCTGCTGTCCCTCGTGGATGTCCTGCTCCAGTACGCCGAGCTGCCGCGCCGCAGTCTCGGGCAGGGCGTGCTCTCCCGCCTGTACGGCGCGGATCTCGGGCACGGACAGCCTCAGCTGCCGCAGCAGACGCACCTTGCGCAGGGTCTCCACATCGTCCTCCGTATAATCTCGGTAGCCGTTCGCGCCGCGCACGGGCGAGAGCAGCCCTTCCTTTTCATAAAACCGGATGTTCGCGCGCGTCAGTCCGGTCCGGCGTTCCACTTCTGCAATATTCATTCCGTCCACCCACCTTTCCTTGTATTCCCATTATAGGGTATCAAGTGGGTTTACAGTCAAGCGAAATTCGAAAAAAAAGCGCCCTTTCGGGCGCTTTTTCCATATCACATGGGTTTACTTGACCTCTTCGACCGGAATCTGCTTGAGAATCTCGATCGGGCCGCAGCCCGCGCACTTGGCGCAGTCGTGCATACAGGCCATCGGGTCGTCCGGGTCCTCCTCGCGGCCGATCTCGAGCAAGGTCGGGTCGCCCTGCTTCTCGCCGACGAGGAATTTGGCGACTGCTTCCTCTGCCGAGCCCTCGCAGCCCGGCACGAGCAGCACGCCGATCATCTCAAGCGCATTACGGATGGCAAGGCCGAGCGAGCCGCAGATCAGCACATCCAGCTTTTCCAGGCCCGCCAGCTTGAGCAGCGCGGTCGTGCTGTCACCCTCCGCCTGGGCCAGATGCTTGCCGGTCGGGTTCTGCCCCTCGGTCGTGACGACCAAAAAGGTGCGGCAGCTGCCGAGATTTTGGGCGATCTGTCCGTTATCATATGCCACACCGATGTTCATCGGAGATCCTCCACCGCCTTCATTGCGCCAGACAGTGCGTCCGGCAGTTTAACGTCTTCGATCTTGCCCGCGTCAACCGCCTCGGCCAGCTTGGGGTCGATCGGCAGTTTCGCTAGGACGTTCAAGCCGTACTGCGCCGCAACCTCATCCAAATGGCTTTCGCCGAACACCGAAATGTGCTTGCCGCAGTCCGGGCACTCCAGATAGCTGTAGTTTTCCACCACGCCGAGCAGCGGGATATTCATCATCTGCGCCATCTTGACCGCCTTGCCCACGATCATGGAAACCAGATCCTGCGGCGAAGTGACGACCAGAATGCCATCCACCGGCAGGGACTGGAACACGGTCAGCGGCACATCGCCCGTGCCGGGGGGCATATCGACGAACAGGAAGTCCACGTCGTCCCAAACCACGTCCGACCAGAACTGCTTGACGGTCTCCGCGATGATCGGCCCGCGGTAGATGACCGGATCATCCTCGTTGGGAAGCACCAGATTGATCGAGACCATCTGCACGCCGCCCTCGCTGCACGCGGGCAGGATGCCGTCCTCACAGCCCTCAAGCTTGTCATGCACGCCGAAGGTCTTGGGGATGGACGGACCGGTGATATCCGCATCCAGCACGCCGCAGGTGTAGCCCTTGCGGGTCATGCCGACCGCCAGCATCGAGGTGAGCAGGCTTTTTCCCACGCCGCCCTTGCCGGAGACCACACCGATCACTTTTTTGACCGTTGCAGCGGGATTCGCCGCAACCTTGAGGCTCTTTTCACCGCCGCAGCCTGCCGAGCAGGAATCGCAGTTATGCGAGCAACCCATAGTAAACAACTCCTATCTTATCGTTTCTTACCGGCTTTTAGTATAGCGCATTCTGCGTCCTTTCGCAAGGCTGGCGCGCTGCCGCTCTTCTGAAATTTTTGTCAAATTTTCAGACGGCTGCACACCACTCCTGCGGACACAGACCGCGCGCCAGCGCGCATTTGAACTGAGCACGGGACGCTTGCGGCCTGTGCTCATAAAAAGGCAGGACACGCGCCTGTCTTTTTATTCAAGTGCGGAATAAAGTTTCGCCGCAGGCGGAACTTTATGCAGCCCGGGATGCAGCCGCGGTCCAGCCGCGGTGCATCCCCTCGTCCGGACCGGTACGGTCCGGACGAATGGCGAAGCATAGCGAAGCGCCGCCGCTCGTTGGGGGAAACGAGACGACGGCGCTTTGCCGATTCACTACACAGATTTGAAAAAGGGGGGTAAAAGAGAAATAAAAGGTCGGTAGACTTCTGTCGACGCGGGATTGCGGCTTCCCTCATCGACATGCTTAGTATACCGCTTCGACGCCGGCGATGTATGAACAGATTTTGAATATGCTGTGAAAGATTTGTTGCCTTTGCGCGGCAGGCTGCATTGCAAAGGGAAACGCCCTGTTTCCCAAGGGGAAGGGAAACAGGGCGCATACCAATGCAAAATGAAAAAGAGGGTAAGAAGAAAAGGTGAAAGAAAGAAAACAAGGTGTAAAAAGGAGTTTGCCGGAGGGAGGGTGTTTTCCCTTCCGACAATCATAGTATACCGTATTGTACATGCAAATTTGTGAACCGTTTTTGAACAGTCTTTGAAAGGTTTTTTACAAACTGCCGCGCTCCGTCTGCGGCTTATTTTAAAAGGGAAGATATGCCTAATTTTCCGCAATCGCGAACGGGCTTCTTGTACATGGCAAGCACCTGTGCGGCGGCAGACACATACTGCGATTTCCATTGCGCAGACAGCCGCAAACAGGAAAACACCCCGATCCGTGGGGGAACGGAATC
>DXDO01000045.1 GCA_019115425.1 Candidatus Agathobaculum merdigallinarum
GCTATCTCCGTGATCAAAATCTTCTACCCAGCTGTGTCCAACTTGTTATTGCAATTTGCGGCTGCAATTTCCATAAAAACCCGCGACATGCGCGTGGGTTTTTATACAAGCCGCTGTCAAGTGTGCCTGTAAGGCGCGCGCAGACAGCGGAATTTTCGATCGGAAGCGTGGTTCCGATCGAGAGGCTGTTCGAAAAACTGTGTTTTTCGACAGCCTCCAGCATAACTATATGCTTGACTTTCCGGGGAAATCCGCTATAATGGAAAAGCAATTCAAGAGCAGACAGTTCGGAACCATCCTGTCTATAAACAAAACTACGGGAAAGACTTCGATTGAAACGGCTGTTTCAATCGAGGTGGGCTGTGCCGCGCCAAAGCGCGGACAAAGCCTGGGCGCGATCTTTGCGCGCCGCTTTGCGGCACACAAAATCGCGTACTGGTATCAAAAATCAGGCGCATGTCCTGATTTTTGATGGACATTGCAGCGCAATGTCCTGTTTTACGCGCGCCAAAGCGCGGTTTGGATGGTGTACCGGTTGGTACGCCTTATTTTTTTGCAACATGGAGGAACAACAGTGGAGCTGACCCGCTATTCGGTGATTCAGGACAAAAACCCACGCGAAATCGTGCTGCTGCGCGGCCGTGGCTGCGCATGGAAGCGCTGCAAATTCTGCGACTATCATCTGGATGCGTCGCGCGACGAGCAGGACAACCTGCGGATCAACCGTGAAGCGCTCGCTCAGGTGACCGGTGTGTACGGCCGGCTGGAGGCGATCAACTCCGGCTCGTTCGCTGAGCTGGACGAGTCCACCATCCGCGAGATCGAGCGCGTGTGCCGCGAAAAACACATCCGCGACCTGCACATCGAAAGCCACTGGATCTTCCGCAAGACCATCCCCGCGCTGCGGAAGCGGTTCGCGGCGCAGGGGGTCACGCTGCACGTCAAGATCGGCGTGGAGACCTTTGACGCGGACTACCGCGAGCGTGTGCTCGACAAAGGCATCGACGAGACCGATCCCGCGAAGATCGCGGAGCAGTTCGACGACTGCTGCCTGCTGTTCGGCCTTGCCGGACAAACCGCGGAAGGCATGACACGCGACATCGAGACCGGCCTTACGCATTTCGACCGCGTCTGCGTCAACATCATGGTTCCAAACTCCACCGAGGTCAAGCCGGACGACAGCGTCCGCGCTGCCTTCATCCGCGCGGTGTATCCTATCTATAAGGATGACCCGCGCGTGGATATCCTGCTTGAGAACACAGATTTTGGCGTAGGAGAACTGGAAAATGAATGAATTATTACTGATCGGCTCGCTCGTTGTACTGTACGGGGCGGTGCTTTTATGGTTTTACCTGTTCGGCACGGGCGGCCTGATGGCGTTTACCGTGTTTGCGACCATTGCTGCGAACATCGAGGTCATGATTTTGGTGGATGCGTTCGGCATGGAGATGACGCTGGGCAACATCCTGTTCGCGACCACCTTTCTGGTCACCGATATTTTGAGCGAGGTCGCGGGCAAAAAGGAAGCGCAGAAAGCGGTCTGGGCGGGCATCGCGGCAAACGTGCTGTTTATCATCGTGTCGCAGTCCTGGCTGCTCTATGTGCCGTCCGCGAACGACTGGGTCATGCCGTCGATGGAGGCGGTGTTCTCCAACACCCCGCGCATGATGCTGTCCTCGCTGGCGGTCTATGTGATCGCGCAGAATTTCGACGTATGGCTGTATCACAAATGGTGGGCGCTGACCGAAAAACGCACCGGCGACCACCGCGCCTTTCTCTGGCTGCGCAATAACGGCTCAACGCTGATCTCCCAGCTGCTCAACACCGTGTTGTTCACCGCTTTCGCGTTTTACGGCACCTATGACTGGGCGACGCTTTTATCTGTTGCGTTTTCCAGCTATGTGATCTTTATTTTCACCTCGCTGCTGGATACGCCGTTCGTGTACGCCGCGCGCCGGCTGCACGAGCGGAAAAAGGTACCTCCCTCCAATCTGTCGTGATCCACAGAACGCAAATCCCCCCTTTCCGGTTCATCACCGGCAGGGGGGATTTTTTTCAGCCGTAAAATTGCCCATTTTAGTACAATAATCACAGGATATCTACCCGAGTAAAGGAATGGAGGGAGTATATATGGGAAGCACTTACGGCTATATTCGGGTATCGAGCACCGACCAGAACGAGGAACGGCAGCGTATCGCCCTGCGCGGCAGAGGCGTACCCGAGAGCTGCATTTATATGGACAAGCAATCCGGCAAGGACTTCAACCGCCCGAAATACAAAAGGCTCCTGAAAAAACTAAAGCCGGGCGACCTGCTCTATATTCAGAGCATCGACCGGCTGGGACGCAATTATAAAGAGATACAGCGCCAGTGGCAGGCGCTGACGCAGGAAATCGGCGTGGATATCTGCGTGCTGGATATGCCGCTGCTCGACACGCGGCAGGGAAAGGACCTGATGGGAACGTTCATCGCCGACCTTGTGCTGCAGATCCTGTCCTTTGTAGCGGAAAACGAGCGCATAAACATCCGCAAGCGGCAGGCTGAAGGCATCGCGGCGGCAAGGGCGCGCGGAGTAAAATTCGGCAGGCCGCCCAGAACCCTGCCGGAAAACTTCTATGCGGTGCATCAGGCATGGCGCGGCAAAAAAATACCGCTGAAACAGGCGGCGAAAGCCTGCGGGATGCCGCCCAGCACGTTTTATGCCAAGGCGGTTCGGTTTGAGAAGAATACTTAAAACTGGTAAAAATCCCGAAAAGTGTACTTTTTTGAATTTTTGCAAGGATAAGTACCCATATAAATAATACTACCAAAAGTTAGTTTTTTTAAGCATTTCCAGAAACTTTATGTTGCTGTATTTTGCTATTCAAAAAAGTACACCTTAGTAAATTATGGAGGAGGTGGATTTGTAACCCCTTGCAAAACCACAAATCCTAATTTTGTACAAAAGGAGAGGATATAAGATGAAGAAGAGATTGTTGTCGGCACTGATGGCTGCATCCATGGTGCTGACAATGGTTCCCCCTGCGTTTGCAGCGGACCCTTCTAACACGGACATTACCGATGCCCAGTCCCTTCAAAATGCGCTTGACGCGGCAGGAGAGGGCGGATGGGTCGAGGTAACGACCGAACTCAATCTGGGCGACACAGAGGTAACCGTTCCGGCAGGCGTCGGCCTGGATGCAGGCGATTACCTGATTACCGGCAAGGTAAAGGCTCAGGCAGGCTCTTCGGTGTATGTGGTGACGGACGATACCCAGTACATCATCGGTGAGAATACGCTGAACCTCACCAGCGGTACGGCAACTGTCGATTTCGCCCAAGAAGGCACCACTACAACGATCGACGCAGGCGCAACAGCTGAGATTGTCGGTTCTTTCATGAATAATGCCGGCAAAGGCGACGAGACTTACCGTCTGCCGAAAGCTGACCAGCTGATTGTCAACGGCGATCTGGCCGTAAAACACGACATGACAGCCGTCGGTAAGCTGACCGTCAACGGCAGCGTGAACGTCGAGAACGGCAATTCGCTTACCCTGAAGAAAATGGAAACCGAAGACGATACCGTCCGAATGGACGTAGCGGAGAGCGGCAGCGTAACCGTGAAGAACGGTGCAACGCTCGATGTCGGTGGCTATTATGCACAGGGCAAGGTCACTGCTGAAGCGGGCGCGACCGTTGAGGTATGGGATATCACCCAGTGGGTCGAAGACGAGCACCAGATGATTGGTCAGAATTCCCTGAATGTCAACGCGGGCTCCGTTGAAGTGAATTTCGGAGAGACTGCGACGACCACGACGATCACCAAGGACTCCGAAGCCACTATTGCAGGATCTTTCATGGATGACAACAGCAAGAATGCCTATCGAATCCCGAAGGCTGACCAGATGATTGTCGATGGCAAGCTGAACGTTTCCTATCCGATGGAAGTTTCCGGCACGGTTGCAGTCAACGGTGAGACTGTCATCGCTAACGGTGGTTCGCTGGAGCTTGTTCGGCTGCTCAGCGGCAGCCACGCGGGTACCCTGACGATCGCGGGCGCCGCGCAGCTTCTGGTTCAGATCGGCGCAACGCTGAAGGGCACCAATGGCACAGTGAACGGCGCTATCCATAAGGAATCCGGCGCAACGGTCGAGGTTCCGGAGGATGTTGACGTTTACGAAATTTTCACCGTCACCTTTGATGCGAACGAGGGCACGTTTGCGGATGGTACGGCCACGAAGAGCGCCAATACCGACTGGGATGGCCGTCTTGACATCAGCACGGTTGAGCAGCCGACCCGCATGAACTATGCTTTTGACGGCTGGCAGAATGGCAGCGACATCCTCGGCTCTGGTATTTACACCTTCACCGCTGATACCACTCTGACAGCAGTCTGGAGCGAGACCGAGGGCGATGAGGCCACGGTAGCTCATCCGGCTCCTCCGGCAGTCGCTGAGCCGGAACTTCCTCCCGACGCAAGCGAGGAAGTAAAGAACACGGCTAATGCTGTGAAGGAGGAGCTGGCCAAGGCGGATTCTCTGGTAGACGCAAGCTCGCTGACTGACGCGGCCAAGAGTGTGGCAGAGAACAACACGGTCACCGTAGAAGACGGCAAAGCTGCGCTGGTGGAAAACGGCGTAACCGTAACCGATGGTGATACCGTAACCATCGTCGTACAGCCCTACATGGACATTGCCATTTCGAACGTGACGATCGAGGGTGACGGCAGCAAGACCCTCACGCTGGACATTACCCCGATGTACCGCACGGTAGCGACCACGAACGCAAATGATATTGAGCTGGGCACAAACGCAGTACAGCTCGACAATGCGACACTCGCAATCAGCAAACCGGTTGTAATGACCATCCCGCTGCCGGCTGACTACACAACAGAAACGACCCTTTATGTAGACCATGTGAAGGGCGACATCACTTATGTGTATACCGGCACTGTGGAGAGTGACGTTCTGACGTTTACCAATCCCCATGGTTTCAGCCAGTTCACCATCACCAGCGTGGCGCCTGTAGCAACGATTGATGGCGTAGGCTTCACCTCCCTGCGGGGCGCCGTGGATGATGTTAAGGAAGGCCAGACCATTGTCCTGATGGCAGACAACCTCAGCGCAGTCGTCGGCCGCGAGGTATCTTTCAAGGTGGATATGAACGGTCATACCGGCTTGGACCTGACCGCTGATTCCGGCTATTCCATGAGCGTGTCGCAGGACGGCGATATCTGGAGCTACACCTTCACCCGCACCGGCGGCGGCTCCTCCTCCGGCGGTGGCGGCGGCTCCAGCTCCGGCACGAACGCGGTCAGCGTAGCGGCTGCTGAAAACGGCAGCGTGTCCGTCAGCCCGCGCAACGCTTCCGAGGGCGCGACCGTGACCATCACCGTTACGCCGGACGCCGGCTACGAGCTGGACACCCTGACCGTGACCGATGCGGACGGCAACAACGTTTCCCTCACCAGAGAGAGCGCTACCCGTTATACCTTCACCATGCCTGACTCCAAGGTAACGGTTAAGGCAACCTTTACCGAAATCACCGAGCAGCCGGCGGACCTGCCGTTTGGCGATATCGCTTCTTCGGCCTGGTATGCAGAGGCTGTGCGCTATGTGTACGAGAACGGCATGATGAACGGCACCTCGGCCAACACCTTCAGCCCGAACGCCACCACCAACCGTGCGATGATCGTGACCATCCTGCACCGTCTGGAGAACGAGCCTGCGGCTTCGGCTTCCGGCTTTATGGATGTTGCGGCGGGTTCGTACTACGCGGACGCGGTCGCATGGGCGGCGGCTAACGGCATTGTCAACGGCGTCAGCGAGACCAGCTTTGCGCCGAACGCTCCGGTTACCCGCGAGCAGCTGGCGGCGATCCTGTATCGCTACGCGCAGCTGAAGGGCTATGATGTGACGGCGTCCGGCAGCCTGAACGGCTATGCCGACGCTTCCCAGACCAGCTCTTACGCGGTCGCTGCAATGCAGTGGGCGAACGCGGAGGGCCTGATCTCCGGCATCAGCAGCACCGTGCTCGATCCGCAGGGCAGCGCGACCCGCGCGCAGGTAGCCACCATTCTGATGCGCTTCTGCGAAAACATCGCGCAGTAAAATAATGAGCAAGGATTTTTACCTGAATATCCCCGAACGCAAAAGGGACGGCTGGTTCACAATGTGAACCGGCCGTCCCTTTTATTCCCATTCGTCGGGCAGGCTTTCGCCGTATTCCGCCAGCGCATCTCGGATATCTCCCCACGAGAAGCCGCGCCGTTGCAACGCCGCGACCGCCTTATCGATCTCCTTCCGGTCGGACACGTCGCCGTGCAGGCGCTTGTCCAGCAAAGCGTGCAGCTGCGCCCGATCGGGCGAAAACGACTGCATCGCCGCCTCGGCGGTCTCGCGGTCCACGCCGCGGCGGGTCAGTTCCTGACGGATGCGCATTGCACCGTAACCCTTGCGCGCATAGCTACGCACCACGCTCTCCGCGTAAGCCGCGTCATCCAGCAGTCTGCGCTCCATGAGCCACGCGAGCGCATAATCCGCCGCTTGCTCGTCGTGGCCCTTGTCGAGCAGCTTGTCCCGCAGCATTTTTGCGCTCAGCGCACGGTAGGAAAGCTGCTTTGCCGCCGCATCCAGCGCCGCGCGGTATTTATCCCCGCTCATTCTTCATCGAGGTCGTCAAAATCATCCGCGTCGATCGAAACCGCCTTGGACGAGCTGACCTTGGGCGCGGCAGGCTTTGCTGCGGGCGCGGCCGCCGCCTTGGCTGCCATCCCCTGATGCTCCTTGCGGCGCTCCTCCTCGACCTTTTCCATGATCTGCTTCTGCACGCCGTCTGCAATATCCGGATGATCCTTGAAATACTGCTTGGCGGCGTCGCGTCCCTGCCCGAGACGGGTCTCGCCCATCGAGAACCATGCGCCGGACTTGTTGACAATGCCGTATTTGACGCCCAGATCGACCAGCTCGCTCGTGCGCGAGATGCCCTCACCGTACATGATGTCGAACTCGGCTTCCTTAAACGGGGGCGCGACCTTGTTCTTGACCACCTTGACACGGGTATGGCTTCCGATCAGCTCGGTGCCGCTCTTGAGATGCTCGACGCGCCGCACATCCAGACGCACGGACGCATAGAACTTGAGCGCGCGGCCGCCGGTCGTGACCTCGGGACTGCCGTAGATCACGCCCACCTTTTCACGCAGCTGGTTGATGAAGATCGCCACGCAGTTGGACTTTGCGATCGAGCCGGCCAGCTTGCGCATGGCCTGGCTCATCATGCGCGCGTGCAGACCGACGAACGAATCGCCCATCTCGCCCTCGATCTCGGCGCGCGGGGTGAGCGCGGCGACTGAGTCGATGACCACGATATCGATCGCGCCCGAGCGCACGAGCGCTTCCGCGATATCCAGACCCTGCTCGCCGGTGTCCGGCTGGGAGACCAGCAGGCTGTCGATATCCACGCCGAGCGCCTTAGCATACACTGGGTCGAGCGCGTGCTCTGCGTCGATAAACGCGGCGGTGCCGCCCAGCTTCTGCGCCTCTGCAACACAGTGCAGGGCCACCGTGGTCTTACCGGAGGATTCCGGCCCGTAGATCTCCACAATGCGCCCGCGCGGCAGGCCGCCGATACCCAACGCAAGGTCAAGGCCGATCGAGCCGGTCGGGATGTGGTCGATATTCATACCGGTATTTTCGCCCAGACGCATGACCGAGCCTTTGCCGAACTGTTTTTCGATCTGGCCGAGCGCAGCCTCGAGCGCTTTCTTTTTATCGGCCGCAGGCGCGACCGGTTCTAACTGTTTTTTGGTAGCCATAAAGAGCCTCCTGCACGTTTGTGAATTCCTGTTTTCATTATACCAGTGAAAAAAAATAAAAGCAAGAAAAATCGAAAACTTGTTCGATATTTTTCCTTGCTTTATCTTTTATCCCTGATCCGGACGGTTATTATGGCTCGGCATTGTCAAGCCTCGCATATATGCCGTATACGATACGCGGAACACCGGAAAGGTCCTCGGTAATACCGATATCGATGAAATCATGCTCTTCCAGTATGGCGGCGACGCCGTCAGCCTGCTGCCAGCCGCATTCAAAGAACGCCAAGCCGTTCGGCACGATCAGCCTGCTCCATTTGGCGCAGATCGCGCGGTAAAAATCCAGTCCGTCCACACCGCCGTATAAGGCTTCGTGCGGCTCAAAAGCCGATACGCTTTTATCCAGCTCCAGCATTTCCGCGCGCGTGATATACGGAGGATTGGAGACAAGAAGATCGTACTGCCCCATGCTGCGCGGCGGCTCGTTTGTCACATCCGCTTTGAGTGCGATCACGCGATTCTGCACCCCCAGCCGGCGCGCATTTTCCCGCGTGACGCGCAGCGCACCGTCCGAATTGTCCACTGCGGTGACGCGGGCATCCTCCACCTCGTGCGCGGCGGCGATGCCGATGCAGCCCGAGCCGCAGCACAGGTCGAGGATCCGCGGCGAGACCCTTTGCCGAGCCTTGCCAATCACCAGCTCGCACAGGCGCTCGGTATCCGCGCGCGGGATGAGCACCGATCTGTCAACCTGAAAGGTCAGGCCGTAAAAATCCCATTCCCCGAGTATGTAGGCGAGCGGTTCGCCGTCCAGACAGCGGTCGCACAGCAGGTGTGCGTAATCCACGGTCGCATCGTCCAGATAGGTGTGGCCCCATTCGGCGGTTTTGTCCTTGTCCACGCGGCAGGCATAGGCGGTCAGTTCGCGCGCGGCAAGCGACGGCTGCGGCTCATCTGCCTCCTTGAAGCGGCGGTAAAGCTGCATATAGACGTCGTTGATGGTTTTGGTCAAATGGGATCACCTCTTTTTTGTTATATGGAGGAAAGTATCGCGCAATCTCGTAGGGGCCGCCGACGCGGATTTAACATGCGCATATTGCTTTACTGCGTATTCGCGGCCTACGCGGCCGCACTGCGGGCAAGAGGGGGTCTTGACCCCCTCTTGTCAATCACCCCCGCTGAGGGATGTTTGCGGCTGCTCGCGACCGCAAACAAATTTGTCCACATACTGTGGAAAAATTTGATTTGCGATAACGTCGCGGCGGTTCAGCCTCGCGCCTGATCTGGAAGGCGGGGGTGCTGTCGATGCAAGGCTTGTGACTGCCGTTTTCGTGAAGGCGACGCTCCGGCCGGGTGCCGGTATCGGGCGCGCGATGCGCACCCCTACGGGGTGGTGTATCGAGTCATGGCTCGGGCCAATTTGGCGCGCCGAGGTCGTCGTGCCCTACGGAGAGGCGCTGCAATCGGTACTGCGCCCCTACGGTAAAGCGGATATTTTACCAGTTATCCGAGCCATCCTCCGGAATGACCGCTTTCATGCCGGTAATGGCGACTTCGATCATGGAGTCGTCCGGCTCGAACACGGTCAGGTGCTGAATCATCAGGCCGGGCCAGCGCAGCGCGCGGGAAACGACGCTCTCCGAGCGGCCCGCGTAGCGGTTGAACTCATAGCTGATGCCCACAACCAGCGGCAGCAGGATCAGGTGCGCCAGCATGCGAAGGAAGGGATTTGTGATATCGATGATCGAAAACACGATGGAGGAAACGATTGTCGCAATGATGATGAGCACGAACATGAAGCTCGTGCCGCAGCGGGGGTGGTATTTTTTCTGGCGGCGCACGTTTTCAACCGTCAGCTCCTCCCCTGCTTCATAGCAGAAAATGGTTTTGTGCTCCGCGCCGTGGTATTCAAAGGTGCGGCGGATGTCCTTCATATGCGAAACCGACCACATGAACACCAGGAACAGGATCACGCGCACAATGCCCTCGAGCACGTTGCGGGCGAGCACACCCCAGCTTTCCGGCACAAAGCCGCCGAGAAAGCTCGGCAGCAGCAGGAACAGGCCAACCGGCAGCGCAATACCGACCACGGTCGCGATGCCGAGAATGAATTTATCCAGCCCCTCCGAGCCGAATTTGTTCTCCAGCCAGACTTCAAATTTGGAAGGCGGCACATCCGCTTCCTCATCCTCAAAAAACGAGGCCGAATAATTGATCGCCTGAATCCCGTCCTTCATGGCCATGAACAGGCCGTAGGCGCCGCGCAGCACGGGCTTTTTCCAAAGCTCGGACGGCTGATGCGCGTCCTCCTCCTTGACGACCAGTTCACCGTCTGCTTTGCGAACGACGGTGCAGACCTTTTTCGGGCCTTTCATCACGATGCCCTCAATAATGGCCTGTCCGCCGATGGTGGTTTTCTTTTGCGTTGGCATTTAGTTTTCTCCTTCGGGATCAAACGGGGTGTCCGGAATTTTGGGGATCGCGCCTGTGATGCCGAGCGCCTCCTCCGCCTCTGCCGCAGGCAGCGTGACCGTAACCGTTGTGCCTGCGCCGAGCGTGGACGCAATATCCAGCGTGCCGCCGTGCAGGGTGACGATCTCGTCGGTCACGGCAAGGCCGATACCGCTGCCGCGCTGCTTGGACGACCCCTTGTAGAATTTTTCCTTGACGAACGGCAGCTCAGCCTCCGGAATGCCCTGACCATAGTCGCGCACCGAGACGACGATCTTGCCGCCGTCGCGGCGCAGGACGATATCGATCTTTTTGCCGTCCGCGCCGTATTTCGCAGCGTTGTCCAGAATGTTGAGGAACACCTGCTTCATGCGGTGGCGGTCGCCGTTGATATAGTAGTTGGCGTCCACATCTTCATCGTAGCTTAGCCGGATGCCGCTCTTTTGCAGCAGGTTTTCATACATATAGGCCGCTTCATACAGTTCGATCGACAGATCGAACAGCTCGACTTCGAGTTTCATGCGGCCGGATTCGATGCGTGCGAAGTCCAAAAGCTCCTCGACCATGCGGGTCAGACGGTTTGATTCCTTTTGTATGATGGTCAGACCCTGCATGACCTCCTCGGGGTCCTCGCCGCCGCCTGCAAGCAGGGTCTCGCTCCAGCCGCCGATGGCGGTCAGCGGGGTGCGCAGCTCGTGCGAGACCGAGGAGATAAAGTCGTTCTTCATGCGTTCGGCACGGCTGATCTCGTCCGACATATAATTGATCGTATCGCACAGTTCTCCGATCTCATCGTCATAGGTTTTTTGCAGGCGCACGCCGTAGCGCCCCGCCGCAATTTCCTTGGCAATGGTGTTGATCTTGAGCACCGGATCGACGATCGACTTGACAAAATAGCTGTTGGAGATGACGACCAGCATCAGGAAGATCAGGCAGGCCAGAATCGAAATGCCGATGATGATCCAGATCTGCCGCTCCACGACCCGCAGCGAAGTGATAAATCGCACACCGCCGATCAGGTCGCCGCGGGAGGACAGCAGCGGCGCGGTGACGCTCATCACGCGCTCGTCCGAAAGCGGGTCGCGGCCGGTGAACACCTCCGGCTTCTGGCTGGCGAGCGCCCGCGCGGCGTCCTCGGTCGACGCCATGCCGCCGCCGGTCAGCCCTGAGGTGGACATCAGAACGCGTCCGTTCGTATCCAGAAACTGCTGCTCGAGTTTATCCTGCTCCTGAAAGGTCGCAATCGTGGATTCAGCCTGTGTGTAAAACTGATCGTAGGTTTCCGTAAAATATTTTTGGAAAGTATCGGCCACCGTCGTCGCACGGGAAACCAGATTATCCCGCACGGTGGCATAATAATAGCCCGATATACCCACCGATATCAAAATAACCACAGCCGCAAGGATGACCAGCACGAAGGAAAGCGAGTTCATCATCCAGCGTCCCTTGATACCGCCCGGAGAGTGCAGCACCTTGGGCACGGCCGGCTGGGGCGGGGCTTCGGGCTGTCTGTTTTTTTTGCGGTAGTTCATTGCCATAGCAGGGAACCTTTCTTTTGATGCCGCCCGGCGGACGGCGTAAATTGCCGCTTGCAGAGCGGCAGAACAGATGCCTGCCGGGATACGACAGGCGTGATTTGTGGGACGCGCGCTGCGCGTCCCTGCGGGGTGGCGCGCCCTACGGAATATGGACGCCACGCCGCGCAGGAGCCATTACCCCTCCCACATATAACCGTAGCCGCGCACGGTAACAATATGTGTTGGCTCGGCGGGATCGTCCTCAATCTTGATGCGCAGGCGGCGGATGTTCACGTCCACGATCTTCAGCTCGCCCACATAGTGATGGCCCCAAACCATCTCCAGCAGCTCGTCGCGCGAAAGCGCCTTGCCGATGTTCTCCATAAACGCCTTCAAAAGGCCGTATTCGATCTGCGTCAGCTCGATTTTGATGCCGTTTTTGAGCACCTCTCTCGCGCGCAGGTTGAGCTTGAACGGGCCGGACTTGATCACGTCCTCCTCCGAGAAGGGCGAGCCGGATACGCGGCGGTACAGCGCGTCCACGCGCGCCGCCAGCTCGATCACCGAAAACGGCTTGGTCACATAGTCGTCCGCGCCGTTCATCAAACCGGTCACCTTGTCCGCCTCCTGGGTTCGGGCGGTCAGCATGATCACGCCCGCCGCATAACCCGCCGCGCGCATCGAACGGCAGACCTCATAGCCGTCGATCCCGGGCAGCATCACATCCAGCACGGCGACCGCGATATCCTGATTGGCGTGGTACTTTTCCAGCGCCTGTTCGCCGGTCTCTGCCTCTATTACTTCATAACCGCTGCGTTTGAGGTTGAGAACCAGAAAAGAGCGGATATTTTCTTCATCTTCCAAAACCAGTATCTTGCGCTTCATGGATGTTCCTCCTCTTATCGTACATGCTTAGTTGTTCCAGTCCTGCTTGACCAGAGAGAAGCGGCTTCTGATATCTGCTTCGCTGATTTTCAGCGTGCTTTGCTGTATTTCGTCTGCGATCCGCGCAAAATAGACCGCCTGCGTGCTTTCACCCAGCTGAATCAGGTCGCTTCGGCCGGCATAATATTCCCGGGTCGAACCGGTGGCGGTGTAAATGGTGAACAGCGGGATCTGCTGCCCTTCGCCGAGATATTCATAAAACGCCACCGCGCTCAAGCCGCTGTCCGTTGTTTTTACAGCGGTGATCCGGTCATGCCACGCTGAATCGATATCCAACCGCCAGCCGTCCGAGATGCTGTCATAAGTGGATGCAACCGCCACAGGGGGCCGGTCGACGCTGTACACATACCAGTCCAGCATAAAAATCGCATCCGACGCAGCGGCGTCCGAATAGCCTGCCATCAGCACCGCGCGCGGCAGCTCGGTGATGCCGTCGGCGTTGACGTCCGCCGCATATACCGAGACCGGACGGTAGGTGCTGCGCGTGATTGAATCCTCGCCGTCCAGAGCGAGATTGAGCAGCGTGCCGTTGCTGTAAACAAAGATGTCGGTCGTCAAGCCGACGCCGCTCGCCATGCGCTCCTCAGCGAATACTGCGGGCTGATTCTGCTGGACACGGCCGCTCCGCATCCGCTCGACCGAAACGGTTTCCGGACTGGTTGCCGCATCCCCGGCGAGCAGCAGCTCGCCGTTTTGATACTGGTACAGCCGCGCCACGCGCCTGCCGTTCGGGTTGGTGGTCAGCAGCAGCAGATCGCGCGCACCGTCCCCGGTCAAGTCGGTCAGCTCCATGGCGGAATACTCGGTTTCAAGCAGCACGCCGGGCGCGCAGTTTTCATCAAAATCGCACATGGTCAGCGCGCCGGTGCCGTCGCCGGTCAGCCGCCAGGTGACCACCATGCCGCGCTTACCCTCCGGCGTGATGACCGGATAATCGACCGATTCGATCGCCGTACCCTGTCCCTCTACCGAGCCGGTGCTGACATAGCGCTCATCCTGGCGCTTGTAGACATGGATTTGAAAGGTATTGCTGGTTGCGGAGGTCGAACCGCGGAAGAATACGATGGCTTCGTCTACACCGTCGCTGTCCAGATCCACAAGCTGGATAGATGAGCGGTTTTCGCCGTCGGTCGGCGCGGTGTAGGACACGCCCGAATTGAGCAGATTCTCGAGTTCCATCTGCAATGTCTGATAATTGGTGGAAGGTTTGGGCGCGGCCAGCAGTTCGTCGCCCGAGGGAAACGCACAGCCGCCCAGCAGCAGCAGGGACAGCAGTACGGGAATCATTCGGATCGGTTTCATGGATTTCTCCCATTCAATATACTGCAAACATATATACGGTTTTAGTATATCACAAAGCGCATGCGTTTGGTACATCAATTTGCATAAATTTTATTCGTTCTTGCGGCTGCTTTCCCGTTTTCCACATGGCAGCAGCTTGCCCGGCGGTTTGCTTTTCGCGGTTGCTTTTCCGTTCTTCAATTCATTGACAAACCGACGGCAAGCAGGTATACTAAACGGGTATCGTTCTTTCTCCGTATGCGGGTATGGCGGCGCAGGATTTAGGTGCTGCCACCTCAGTGACGGATTTTTCGAATGGACATTCTGGCCATCTTAGGTTACGACCCATGGGTAAAAAATCGCGATTTCGCACACACTAAATTTTTTCCTTTTTATTTTTTCAATAAAAGCAGGCCTCACGCCTGTTTTTATAAACGCGGATCAAGCAAGACGCTCCGCCTCGGGATACCCTCCCCGTGTAAAAACAGAGGGTAACAAAATAGCGACAGGTTTCCCTGCCGCTCATATATGCGGGCATGATGGAATTGGTAGACATGCGAGATTTAGGTTCTCGTGCAGCGATGCGTTGGGGTTCGAGTCCCCATGCCCGCACCAGCTCAGAAATCCCCTGTTTGGCACGAATCCCCGCCTTACGGCGAGGCTTCTCAGCCGGGCAGGGAATTTCTTCGCTTCCAAACCGCAACCGCTGCGCTGGGTTGCGGTTTGGGGTTGCC
>DXDO01000046.1 GCA_019115425.1 Candidatus Agathobaculum merdigallinarum
GACCCGAAAAAGGCGGCGGGCGCGCTCAACTGGGCGGTCGGCGAGATGGAGCGCCGCTATAAGCTGTTTGCGGACCATCAGGTGCGCAATCTGGTCGGCTACAACGACCTGATGCGCGCGGAAAAGACCAAGGCCGAGCAGGAAGAGGGCGGAACGCCCGAGCAGTATCAGGTGCTGCCGCAGATCGTCATTGTGATCGACGAGCTGGCCGACCTGATGATGGTCGCGGCCAAGGAGGTCGAGACCTCGATCTGCCGCATTGCGCAGAAGGCGCGCGCCGCAGGCATGCACCTGGTCGTGGCGACCCAGCGACCCTCGGCGGATGTCATCACCGGCATCATGAAGGCAAACATCCCCTCGCGCATCGCGTTCGCGGTGGCGAGCCAGATCGAATCCCGCATCATTCTGGACACGACCGGCGCGGAAAAGCTGATCGGCAAGGGCGATATGCTGTATGCGCCGCTCGGCGAGGGCAAGCCCACCCGCGTGCAGGGATGCTTCATCTCGTCGGACGAGATCGAGGCGGTCATCGCCCATATCAAGCAGACGAGCACCGCGGAATATAATGAGGAGATCCTCGAGCATATCGAGCGTCAGGCCGAGCAGGCGGACGGCAAGGGCGGCGGCGCGTCCGGCGACCCGGGTGAAGAAGAGGATGAGATGATCGAGGAGGCGATCGATGTCATCATGGACTGCCGTCAGGCGTCCACATCGATGCTCCAGCGTCGCCTGAAGCTCGGTTACTCGCGCGCCGCGCGCATCATCGACCAGATTGAGGAGCGCGGCATCATCGGTCCGTTTGAGGGCTCCAAGCCGCGCCAGATCCTGATTTCCAAGGAGGAGTGGCAGGAGATGAAGTTGCGGAGGCATGATCCTCTCGATTGAAAGCACGCTTTCAATCGAAGAGGGATGCACCGCGCATAGCGCGGATACGTCCCAAGCTGCGCAAAGTTCCACAGTAAGTGAAACTTTGCTTCGCACTTGTATAAAAACCGTGATACATGGTCCAGACCACCCTCTCTTGACGCTTCGCGTCAATTCACCTTGTGCTCCCGGTTTTTATGAATCCTGCGGCAAGCCGCAGGATTCTATGAAAGGCGCGCAGCACGCGCAAGCGGATTTTATTTTTGATTTGTTATCACAGGAGGGAAACATTATGGCTTTCACCAAAATCAACATTGCAGAGCAGTCTTTCAACCCGTTTGAGATGATCGGTAAGCAGTGGATGCTGATCTCGGCGGGAACGGCAAACAGCTGGAACACCATGACCGCCAGCTGGGGCGGCGTGGGCATCATCTGGGGCAAGCCCTCGGCGACCTGCTATATCCGCCACAGCCGTTATACGATGCAGTTTGTTGATAACAATGAGTATTTTACGCTTACATTTTTACAGGACGGACATCGCGATGCGCTCAATCTGCTGGGCACAAAGTCCGGCCGTGATATGGACAAAATGCGTGACAGCGGGCTGACGCCCATTTTTGTGGATGGGCAGCCGACCTTTGCGGAAGCCGAGCTTGTACTGGTCTGCCGCAAGCGCTGTAAGAGCAAGATTGCGCCGGAGGATATCCTCCAGCAGGAGACCATCGACAAAAATTATGCCAACCGCGATTTTCACGCCATGTATATTGGCGAGATCGTCGCGGCATACAAGGGCTGATACGGCAAACGTCACAATTTATTCACCAAATCGACAACCGGTTGGGCGTATACTGGAGACAATACTGCGGCGCTTCCCGCGGGAGAACCAACACGGAATCGGAGGATGAAACCAGTGAGAAAAAGAGTGCTTAGCCTGCTGCTGGCGGCTGTGCTGGCGATCGGCATGCTGCCGTCCGCATTCGCGGGCTACGAGAATTTTGCCGCGCAGACGGTCTATACGCCCGGCCAGTTTACCGACGTGACGCAGGATGCGTGGTATGCGGAGAATGTCCGCACGGCATATGAATATGGCCTGATCAATGGCAAGTCCGAGACCACTTTTGCGCCGGACAGCCCATTGACCGTTGCGGAGGCGGTGAAGCTGGCGGCCACTCTGCACAGTATTTACAATACGGGCAGCGCGGAGTTTGCATCGTCCAGTCCGTGGTATCAAACTTATGTGGACTATGCGCTGCAAAACGGCATTTTATCCGCCGCACGGTCGGACTACACCAGCCCAGCGACGCGGGCGGTGTTTGCTTCCGTGCTGGCGGCCGCGCTGCCGGAGCAGGCGCTTGCATCGATCAACACGGTTGCGGACGGCACGATACCGGATGTTGCGGCCGGCGCGTCTTATGCGGACGCGGTGTACCTGCTGTATCGCGCGGGGGTGCTGACCGGCTCGGATTCTGCCGGCCGGTTTTATCCGGACAGTACCATCCGCCGCAGCGAGGCGGCAGCCATCGTCACCCGTATGGCAGATCCCAGCCTGCGGCGCACGGTCACGCTGGAGATCCAGCCCGCGCTGACCGCGGACGAGGTGTTTACGCGCTGTATTCCGGCGGTGTTTAAGCTGTATTCCTATGATGCGCGGGGGGAGATGCTCGGCGTAGGCAGCGGTGTCATACTCAGCGCGGATGGGGACGCGGTCACCTGCGGCCATCTGGTTAACGGGGTGTCCCGTCTGGTTGCAGAGATGTCGGACGGTGTCCGGCGTGAGGTGAGCGTTTATGAGTTGGATGCCCGCGCGGATATTGCGCATATCCGGGTCGTGGGCAGCAATATGCCTTATCTGGAAACAGCGGAGCAGGCCCAGACGGGCGACACGGTTCACGCCATCGGCTATCCGGGCGGCGGCGCAGCCAAGGTCACCACGGGTACGGTGCTGGACCCCACAAACAACGATTACCTCACCACGATGATCGAAAGCAGCGCTGCGGTTGTCAGCGGCAACTCGGGCGGCGCGCTGGTGAACAGCCGCGGAGAGTTGGTCGGCATCACAGTCAGCAGCCAGTCGAACGGCTCTCCCTCGTTCTCCGTTCCGATTTCCGTGCTGAACAGCATGGCGGGTACGGTTGCGGTCAGTCCGGCGGAGTATACGAGAACCCATCAGCCGGACGCCTCCCGCTGCTATACCAATCTGTACCCAGTGCCGGATTTTGGCGCGGTGACCGGTATCCCGCTGCTCGCCACCACAAGAGACCGCGGCACGACCTGCTTTTACTATCGCATGTCCGATCTGGCAGACGGCGGAGCACGGCAGCTTCAGGAATATTACGCCGCCCTGAACGAGAACACCTTTTACCAGTTCTCGGACGGTGCGTTTACCTCCTCGGCGGGATATCTTCTGTCCGTTCAGCTCTATGAAACAACATATGAAGGATATCGCGCGCTTGGCGTGTTTGTATCCGGTATGCGATCCCAACCCATCGGCGGCCTGCCTCAGGCCGCCGGTGTTTTTTATTTCCGTTATGCAGGTAATTGTGCATGGAAAAGAAATGGATGAATATGCTCCGGCATTTATGGTTTCATTTCACAAAAAGCGCGCGTTTCGGCAGAAAAAACGAAAATAAATCAATTTTTTTGTGATAAAAGATAGGAAACTGGAAAGATGTACAAAAGGAAACCTCCTATTTTCTCCATAAAACACATTATTTTCTGTCATATTGCATAAGATATAGAGGGTAAATCGGTGAAATACCACAATAGAACCAAAAGTGCGAAACATGGTATAATAACCTTGCATAAGCAAAGTGTGTGATAAAGAGTGAGCACCAAACGAAATGGAGGAAAAGACCGAAATGAAGAAGTACGTTTACATGTTTCCGGAGGGCAACGGCTCTATGCGTGAGCTGCTGGGCGGCAAGGGCGCCAATCTGGCCGAAATGACCGGACTCGGCATGCCCGTACCGCAGGGCTTTACCATCACCACCGAGGCCTGCACCCGGTATTATGAGGACGGCAAGACGATCTATCCTGACATTCAGGAGCAGATCCTTGAGTACCTCGATAAACTCGAGAAGGTCACCGGCAAGACGCTGGGCGATCCGGAGAATCCGCTTCTGGTATCCGTTCGCTCGGGCGCGCGTGCTTCCATGCCCGGCATGATGGACACGATCCTCAACCTCGGCATGAACGACGAAATCTGCGAAGCCGTCGCGAAACTGACGGGCAATCCGCGCTTTGCGCGTGACTCCTACCGCCGCTTTATCCAGATGTTCTCGGACGTTGTCATGGAGCTGCCCAAGTCCACCTTTGAGACCTTTATCGATCAGGTCAAGGAGAAAAAGGGCGTCAAGATGGACAACGAGCTGGATGCAGACGATATGTCCGAGCTGATCGTCCTGTTCAAGGATCACTATAAGAAGTCCCTCGGCGAGGACTTCCCGCAGGACCCCAAGAAGCAGCTGATGGAGGCTGTCCGTGCGGTATTCCGCTCCTGGGACAACCCGCGTGCGAACACCTACCGCCGCATGAACGATATCCCGCACTCCTGGGGTACCGCGGTCAACGTTCAGTCGATGGTATTCGGCAACATGGGCGATACCTCGGGCACGGGCGTTGCGTTTACCCGCAACCCGGCGACCGGCGAGAAGAAGCTGTACGGCGAGTTCCTGATGAACGCGCAGGGCGAGGACGTTGTGGCCGGTATCCGCACCCCGCAGCCGATTTCCGCGCTGGCGGAAACCATGCCGGAGGTT
>DXDO01000047.1 GCA_019115425.1 Candidatus Agathobaculum merdigallinarum
GGCCTTGGCGCCTCCCGGGGGAGGGCGGTCAAAGAATTCTGCTGGTAAAGGCTTTGCCTCTCCGAGTGTTATTTATTATATCGTACCAGGCGCCGGAATGCAAGGCTTTCTTACAGGTTTTACGGTCTGCGGGCCGGCTTTTTTGTATCGAAACAAAAAGTTTACAGTCGAACCTTTGAAAATAAGGTCCAAACGTAGTACAATAGAAGCGGCCGCAGAGGGAACAGGTGAATGGGAAGCGTGAAGATGGCAGGGTTTTACAGCAAACAAAAAGGAAAAAAAGGGAACGGGTGGAAGCCGTTCGCCATACTTGCGCTGATGGCGGTCTCGTTTGCGGCGGGCATGTGGACACACAGCGCGATCAGCCGGCCGCTGTATGCGGACGCCGGACTGACCTATATTGAGGATATCCCCGTTACCACGGACTTTATCCCAGAGGGCAGCCGCGCACGGCCGGGCGGCCTGCGCGAGATCAAATATTTGGTCATCCACGAGACGGATAATTTCTCCGAAGGCGCGGGCGCGGCGGCGCACAACTCCTTTGTCCACCAGAACGCAAACGCGGAAGAGGGCATCGTTTCCTGGCACTACACGGTGGACGATCACGAGATCTACCACCATTTGCCGGATGATGAGCCGGGTTACCACGCGGGTGACCGGATGGACGAAAACGGCGGCAATTTGAACGGCATCGGCATCGAGATGTGTGTCAACGAGGACGGAAACTACGAGCAGACGCTTATTAACGCCGAGCGGCTGTGCGCCCGCCTGCTGATCGAGTATGATCTCAAACCGTCGGCCATGAGAAAGCACGAGGATTTTTCGGGCAAGGTCTGCCCGGCGAAGCTGATCGGCGACGGCCGCTGGGACGAATTCTGTGCCGCAGTGGAGAAGCGGTACGAGGAACTCAGGGCAGCGGATGCCAATGGTTAGCGGTTTATAACAGCATACAAAAAACGAAGCGTCGGGAAGGGGCGATTTTTGAAAATCGCCCCTTTCTTTTTGTGAAGAATGATGATATACTAGAGCGGAAATACGAAAATTTTAGGGGAGCGGTATGCCGCTCCCCTAACGCAAAAAGGAGTGAACTGAAGTGATCGTTGTACTCAAACAGAACAGCGAAAAAGAACGTGTCGACCGATTGATGCAGCACTTTATGGATATGGGGCTGAAGATCAACTATTCCGAGGGCGCAAACACCACCATCCTCGGTCTGATGGGCGACACCACCAAGCTCGATGAAGGGGACATCATGGCCTATGACGTGGTCGAGCGCGTGCAGCGCGTGACCGAGCCGTTCAAGGCCGTCAATCGCAAATTCCACCCTGAGGACACGGTCATTGAGGTGGCGGGGCGCAAGATCGGCGCGGGCTATTTCAACGTCATGGCCGGCCCGTGCTCGGTCGAGAGCGAGGAGCAGATCGTCATGGTCGCGGAAGCGGTCAAAAAGGCGGGCGCGTCTTTCCTGCGCGGCGGCGCGTTCAAGCCGCGCACCTCGCCCTACTCCTTTCAGGGGCTGGAGGCCGAGGGGCTCAAGCTTCTGCTCGAGGCCAAGCGCCAGACCGGCTTGCCGATCGTGACCGAGATCATGAGCGAGAAGCACCTCGACCTGTTCGCGGATGTGGACATCATCCAGCTTGGCGCGCGCAACATGCAGAATTTCATGCTGCTCAAGGAGCTGGGCCGCTCGAACAAGCCGATTTTGCTCAAGCGCGGCCTGTCCGCCACGATGGAGGAGTTCCTGATGGCGGCGGAATACATCTTCGCGGGCGGCAACACCAACGTCATCCTGTGCGAGCGCGGCATCCGCACGTTTGAAAACCTGATCCGCAACAATCTGGACATCTCCGCGGTGCCGCTGGTCAAAATGTTCAGCCACCTGCCCATCATCATCGATCCGTCGCACGCTGCGGGCCGCCGCGACATGGTGCAGCCGCTCTCCCGCGCGGCGATCGCCGCGGGCGCGGACGGCCTGATCATCGAGGTGCATAACGATCCCAGAAACGCGCTGTGCGACGGCGCGCAGTCGCTCGATATCCCGCAGTTCGATGCCGTGATGGCGGATATCAAGCGCCGCGCGGCTTTCGAAGAGCGCGAGATGATGCCGCAGTGAAGGATTTTGTCCGGTTCGGTGTGATTTTGCACCACATCGCGACGGTCGCGGGCTGGGTGTTCTGCCTTGTGCTGTTCGCCTACCCGCAGGAGCGGTCGCTTATCGGGACTGGGCTGTTGGTCGCGTGGGCGTTTTTGCAGACCATCGCCACGCTCGAGCTGATCGGGCGCTGGCTGCTCGGCCGTCTGGACGAAAAGGAGGAGCGGATGCAGCGTTCCTTCGCGCGCCTTGGTGAACATCTGGGCGAAAGCAAGGCAAAAGGCATTTTTGCCGCCGAGATGGTCGCAATGGTCGCGCTCAAGCTGGCGCTGCCCGTCGGGCTGAACCAAATATAAGCAGATATAAGAAAAAGCGAGGCAAAAGCCTCGCTTTTTGCATTTGCGGTTCAGATTTTGATGAGTTCGTACTGGCGCGTGCCGATGCCGATTTTCTCCGCGTGCTCGAGCGCGGACTGCCAGTTGGTGTCCGGATGCACGGCGTGGAAGTGGTCGTTCTCGTCGTGGATGTGGTGCCGCTCGTGCTCGTCGCACAGCAGGCTCGCGGGGTTGACCGGCGCGGCGTTGACCGCGTCCGCGCACGCCTGATCGAGCGCGACCGGGTCGAAGGACGCGAACATACCGATATTCGGCACGATGGCGACGTCGTTTTCCGCGTGGCAATCGCAGTTGGGCGATACGTCGATGACGAGCGAAATGTGGAAGCACGGCCGTCCGTCTACGACTGCCTTGGTGTACTCCGCGATCTTGCGGTTGAGCACGATGTTGGACTCGTCGTAGCCGCAGCCGATCGCGTCGGTCGGGCACACGCCGATGCAGCGACCGCAGCCGACGCATTTGTTATGGTCGATATGCGCTTTTTTGTCCGTGATGGTGATGGCGTCGTGCGCACAGATGCGGGTGCACATGCCGCAGCCCACGCAGGGGTTCGGGTCAACCTGCGGCTTGCCGGCGTTGTGCTGCTCCATCTTGCCCGCGCGCGAGCCGCAGCCCATGCCGATGTTCTTGAGCGCGCCGCCGAAGCCCGAAGCCTCGTGGCCCTTGAAGTGGGTCAGCGAGATGAACACATCCGCGTCCATGATCGCCTGTCCGATCTTGGCTTCCTTAATATATTCGCCGCCCTCGACCGGCACATAGGCTTCGTCCGTGCCCTTGAGACCGTCCGCAATGATGATCTGGCAGCCGGTGGAGAAGGGCGAAAAACCGTTGAGATAGGCGGAATCCAGATGGTCGAGCGCGTTTTTGCGCCCGCCGACATACAGCGTGTTGCAGTCGGTCAAAAAGGGCTTGCCGCCGCGCTCCTTGACGAAGTCCGCAACCGTTTTCGCCCAGTTCGGGCGCAGGAAGGCGAGGTTGCCCGGCTCGCCGAAGTGCAGCTTGATCGCGGTGAACTTTTTATCAAAATCGATCTGGTCCGCGCCCGCCGCTTTCATCAGGCGGGTGAGTTTCTGCTGGAGGTTTTCGGTCAGTGTCGTGCGGAAGTCCGCAAAATAGACCTTGGCTTTTTCCATACGGTTCATCCTTTCCTGTCTTGCTTACCTTAATTTAGTATAACATGGAAAGGGCGGGAAAAACAAGCGGATGAGACACCGTGATATAAAAAGGCGCGCAGCGCGCGCCTTTTTATATCACGGTTTATTCAGGCAGCTTAAACCGCTTTGAATCAGGGCTATGGCGGCATGATTCCAGCTTGTGTTATTCTGAATGGCGATTTGCCCGATCTGCTGCGCAAGGGATTTTTCAATATAAAGGGTTCTATAAATCGCTTCCGAGCGCGGCCGCGGGGGAAGAATAATGGATTGCAAAACGATCACCCGTGATCCAGTATAGCACCAAATCGAAGGAAAAGTGGTTTTTGTGTCGAAATGACACAAAATCATGCCAGATCAGCTAGGCTGCCGAAGGTATATCCCTCCTGCTCCCAGCGGGTGAGCAGCTCGTCGAGAATGCGGGCGTTGGTCTCGCTGGTCGAGTGCAGCAGCACGATCGCGCCGTTGTGGATGCGCGGCAGCAGCTTGGAGAAGGCGTGCTCCTCGGTCGGCTGATTGTCGGTGTACCAGTCCACATAGGCGAGCGACCAGAAAACCGTGGTATACTCCAGTTCCTGCGCCTGTTTGAGGTTTTCCTCGCTGAATTTGCCCTGCGGCGGGCGGTAGAACTTCTGCATGGGCTGGCCGGTCAGGGCGGTGAACTTTTCCTCTAATCCGCTCAGCTCAGCGGCAAAGGACGCAGGGTCCGAGATCGTGGACATATCCGGATGATGCAGCGTGTGGTTGCCTACGATATGCCCCTCGTCCACCATGCGCTGCACCAGCTCGGGCGCGGAGTCGATATAATTGCCCACGACAAAAAAGCAGGCGGGCGCATTGTGTTTTTTGAGCGCATCCAGAATCGTCGCGGTGTATCCGTTTTCGTAACCCGCGTCAAAGGTCAGATAGATGGTTTTTTGGCCCGTGTCGCCCAGATAATACGCGCCGTACTGCGCGAGTTCCTCCACGGAAGCGTTGCCGACAGGCGGCTGGCCGTTTGTCTGGAAGGACAGGCCCCAGTCGGTGATGGACGCGGTCGCGGCCTCTGCCTCTGCGCCGGTCTGCGCGGCGGGCTGCTCGGACGCCGGCAGGAGAAAAAACAGCGCGGCGAGCAGCGCGCACACGCCGGCGCCCGCAGCGATGCGGTACAGGATATCGCGGGTAATGGTGATGAACATAAGTAACGCCCCCTCGGTAATACGGTATGCGGCGGCGCAGGAAGATATGCTGCGCATATGGATATTGTGACCACTTTTTGCTCCCCAAAATGGGGAAAAAGCAAATGGACGGCGCGGCATGGCGGGCTTACAATAAAAGTATCAAAACTGTGAGGGGTATCATGATGAAACGATTCGGGAAAAAACTGCTTTCGCTGGTTTTGGCGGCGGTGATGCTGTGCGGCGCGCTTCCTGCGGCGCTCGCAGTGGACACCGAGCCGCCATTGTATGAGCAGTTCAGCTGTGCGTCGCCGGAGGAGTTTATACAGACTTACGGCGCGGGGCGCTGGGACTACGACACCTTTGCCGACCGCTGTCGGCAGCATTATGAGGCGATTCTGGCCGATCCGCAGATCGCGCTCGACTATTATGGCTATGCCAGCCTGGAAGAACTGGATCAGGACATCGCTGAGTGGCAGGCTTGGGGAAACCGCGAGGAGTTTTATCGAAACACGGCGGTCAGCCTGACCTGGGATGATGAATGGGCGTTTGTCCCGCCGCTCTCCGTGCAGCTGGACGGCGAGACCGTGGACTTTCCGGATGCGCAGCCGGAAGCGGTGTCAGGCCGCACGATGGTGCCCTTCCGCGCGATTGCGGAGGCGCTGGGCGCGCAGGTCAGTTATGCCGATGGCAGCGTGACCGCGGAGAAGGACGGTATCCGGTATGCATTTGCGCTCGGCATCGACCGGATGCGGGTGTCGGACGCAAAGGCGGGCACATCGACAGAGGTGCAGATGGACGCCGCGCCCTACCAGAAGAACGGACGCACCTACGTTCCGGTGCGCTTTTTTGCCGAGGCGTTCGGCCTGACCGTCCGGTGGGATGCGCGTGAGCAGACCGCAGTGCTGTATGACCGTGACGCGCTCATCGCGGAGCTGGACGAGCGGTTTACCGTGGTCAACGAGTGGCTGGCCGCGCAGCCCGTGTACGATGGGGAACAGGCGCTGTACACCGCCGCGGCGATCCGCGTGCTGTACACAGCGTTGAACTCCATCGACGGGGATGAGCAGTATACTCTGCTGGACGGCACGGTCGAGGTCGTCTCACAAGGGCAGAGCATGGAGATGGACATCCAGCTGGATATCTATGCACTGGTGCAGATGATCGCAGAGCAGAGCGGCCGGATAGTTGGCGAGGAACTGGCGCAGCAGGTAGAGCAGATACAGGAGCAGCTGGAAAACGTGCGGTTTGAGATGATCTACGACGCGGACGCCGATACACTTTATCTGCGCTGTCCGCTGCTGTTCGATCTGCTCACCGCGGCTGCGCTGGACGGAGCCGGTGCGGACATTGCGCCGGAGACATGGTTCCGAGTGGAGAACCTGATGGAGAACGCGCTGGGGCTGACCGGCGAGGAGGTATCGGACGGCCTTGCGGCGATGAGCAGCGGGCTGACCGTCGGCGGCCTGCTGCTGGCGCAGACAGAGCAGAATTGCGAAGTCTGGGGCAACTACAGCGAGCTGTGGTATAATGCGCATTGGGACGCCGATCAGATGGCAGGATACGCGGCGGATGATAAATTTACGCAGAGCGGCGCGCGGTATACGGCGGCGCTGGAGAATTCTTCTGAGGATACGGAATGGGGGCAAAGCTACTATATAAAAGGGGCGTATACGCTCGATACGCAGTCCGGCGCAGTCACGGGCGCATTCGAGATACGGGATACGACTTCGTACAGCGATACGCTGGCCACCTATTCGTTTGAGCTGACGGCCGCCTCCGGGCAGATCGCGATTTCCGTGCACGAGAAAAACCAGAGCATCACGCAGATCATGATCGATATAACGCAGGAGGCTTTAGACACCGCCCCGGCGGCGCAGCCGCCCGAGGGTGATCCTGTGATCGATCTGGTAGACTGGTATGAAGGCCTTTGGCCGGCGGAACAACCCGCCTGATGCATGCGCCGCCGCGCGCATAAAATAGAAAGCGGGCGCGGCAGCGCCCGCTTTCATAAAAACGCAGGGCGCGCACCTGCGTTTTTATACAGGTGATGGAACCTGTACGGTTGATCGAAGTTACGATCCGTAGTCCTCCAGCAGCTTGGCGAGCGCTTCGGCGTCGGCCAGCACGACGCCCTCCTCGAGCGCATCGCGGTCGGCGGCGGGCAGGGTGCGGGTATCGATCTCCGTGCGGATGACCACCTCGCCGCCGCGCGAGATCACCAGCAGGTGATCCTCGGTTTGCGCCACATAGGGGATTTCCGCAGTGCTGACCGGCATCGCGGCGGGCGTAAAATAGGTGCGCGCGGCAAAAAAAACGCTCAAAAGCGCTGCAATGCAGGCGAGCGCCGCAATGCGTCTTTGACGGCGCGCCCGCTGCAGTGCAAGCATGTAAAAACCCTGCAACATGTTCAAACCTCCCCCGTTCCAAACGGATTTTCTCTGAGTATTCCCACAAATTTGTAAAGTATTCTGTGATAGAAACAAAATTTGTTTGGAATTTACGGAATAATGTGGTATAATAGCCGCAGAGCGTCTATTATACAAGATTTTCAAGATCATACCGCCGTCGCGGTATGATGGCCGCAGAGCGTCTGTCATACAATATTTTCAAGATGATATCACCGACACGGCATGATGGCCGCAGAGCGTCTGTCATACAATATTTTCAGATGATATCACCGACATGGTATGATGGACCCGGAATGTCTGTGATACAATATTTCGAGATGATAACACCAACACGGCATGATGGACCTAGAACGTCGGCGATACAATGCGTTCACGACGGCATCGGCGGAAGCGCCTTACGGGCGTTTGGGTGAAAATATGCCGCTGCGGCATAATATAACCACCTTGTGTTGGGAACAAATCGGATGCCGCCTGCGTCCGATGGGGTAAGACCCTGCGGCAAAGTGCCGAAGGGCAAGGAGGAGACCGAATGGCAACTGGCAAGAAAAGAAAATATGGCGTCTGGCATGTGATATCCCGCGCGCTGCTGACGCTGCTGCTGATCGGTGTGCTTTGCGCCTGTTTCTGTGGCATTGCGTTTGCATATTATGTCCATACCTATATCAATCCCTCTGCGCAGGAGACGGCGGTCGAACTGAGCAACGGGCTTGGCCTGAACCTGAATACATTTATCTATGCGACCAATCCGGAGACCGGCGAACAAATGCTGTACGAGACCGTGCGCGGCACGGAGAGCCGCGAATGGGTCAGCAGCGACAAGATCCCGCAGGACCTCAAGGATGCGGTGGTCGCCATTGAGGACGAGCGGTTTTATTCGCATAACGGCGTGGACTGGTGGCGCACGGCGCAGGCCATTGTCAACTGGCTGGTCGGTGACGATCAGTTCGGTGGCTCGACCATCACCCAGCAGCTGATTAAAAATGCAACCGACGAGGACGATTACTCGGTCAAGCGCAAGCTCAATGAGATCTTCCGCGCGCTCGCGCTGGAAAAAGAGATCGGCGATAAGGACCGTATTCTGGAGATGTATCTGAATACGATCTACCTCGGCTACGGCTGCGGCGGCGTGCAGACCGCGGCAGACCGTTACTTCGGCAAGGATGTGTCCGAGCTGACGCTTGCGGAATGCGCTGTGCTCGCCGGATTGACCAACAACCCTTCGGTTTATGATGTGTACAACCACCCGGAGAAGGTCAAGGAGCGCCAGGAGCTGATCCTGGCACAGATGCTCGAGCAGGGCATGATTGACCAGGCGACACATGACGCGGCCGTGGCGGAGGAACTCAACTACCGCCCGTATGAGGACTATGTGGA
>DXDO01000004.1 GCA_019115425.1 Candidatus Agathobaculum merdigallinarum
CTTCTCGGTGACAGCTTATTTATTATATCAGATCAAGTTTCGTTTGTCAAGAACTTTTTTCATCTTTTTTCGAAGATTTTTTATCAGTTCTCAGCGTTTTCGCAACTTTTTCTGACCGCCGCTCCTCAGAAGCAGCTTATTTAGTATATCAAACCGTTTCCCGTTTGTCAAGAACTTTTTTCAAATTCTTTTTCATTCGGTCTTCCGGCCGGCCGCCTCACGAGACAGCTTTGTTAGTATACTACCTCTTCCCCCTTCTTGTCAACTACTTTTTTCTCCTTTTTTCGGGTTTTTCCTATTCCGCCATAAGCTTCGTTTGAATCGGTTCATTTTACATGATATAATGGCCTAAAATTGCGTATTTATACATAAAAGGAGGAACAAGTTTTGAAACGCCTGATTACGGCCGCTTTTTGCGCGGCGGCTCTGACCTGCACCGCTTCCGCGGTCACAGCCGCGCCCGCGGCATCCGCCGGCCAGACGCTCTATGTCAGCACATCAGCTTCCGACAGCGTAGGACGCGCTGCCGATCCTACTATATATAATATCGGCGGTCATACATATTTTAAGCTGCGCGACCTTGGCCGCCTGCTGGATTTCGGCGTTACCTATGACAGCGCTGCAAAAGCTGTACATATCGATCCGGACAGCAGCTATACTCCTGTGGCGAGCGACGGAGATACGATGCAAAACACTGCCACCGCGCCCGCCGAGGCCATTGCCACACCACAGGCAATGTATCTTTCCGGCGAGAAAATCTCTCCCACCACCTATCTGATCAAGGGAAGTAACTATATCGGCCTGCGCGAATTGGCGCGCCTGATCGATTTCAGCGTTTCCTATAATTATGATACCAGGCGCATCACCGCCTATGCAGATTACCCCTATGCGGAAGAGACCACCTGGTCCGCCGCGATGAATGATCTGGCAAATAACCTGCGCATCCAGTCCGCCGCTTCCTATCCCGCCACTGCATCGCGTTACGCGCCCGTCGTGACCGGCGCAGCTGACGCTGACTGGCGTGCGCTGGTCAGCGAACTGCGCGCGGTCAAGCGTGCGCCGGTATATGCGGCGTCGGACAGCAAGCTGTACCGCAGCAACTTTTATTGGGCGGACAGGCTCGTCGCCGCGCTGACGAACACCGCTGCTGCGGCCACGCCGGTTTACAGCGGCAGCCTGACCAAACTGGCCGACGCCAACCTGGTCGATAATCCGGACAAAGCCATGCTCCAAAGCGATTTCCAAGCGATGTCTGCGGCTTATCTCGGCCCTAAACCGTCCTCTCTTTCCGATGTATCGGTGAAAAACGGCTATTCCAAAAACGCGCGCTCGCGCCCGTCACTGACTGATACATACACGCTGACCGGCGGTGCGACAGAAGTCGACCGCAGGGCCGCGAAATCCTATTTTGCATCCGACATGGCAAAGCTGTCTGCCCTGACAACCGACGGCGATCGCGTTTCCTATATTTACAATCTGCTGCAAAGGGAATACCGAACGGGCGGCAGCGCGTCCTGGACCAAGGGGTACGGCAGAAAGAGCGCGGTCAGCACTGCTTCGCTCGCCGCGGCTGCAGACTGGATGTTTTCCGAAGCCGGCATCCCTGCGTTTCTCGCACGCAGCTGGTCGACCGCGTGGAACGTCATCTATGTGGATGGCCAGTGGGCGGTTTTTGACTTTACCAAGGGCAGCGCGCTGCGCTCGCTGGACGACTACCGTCTGACCGACACCCACCCCGGCTCCACCCTGATGCTGACGCAGGTCATGCGTCCGGGCGCTTCCTATTATCATGTGCGCCGCGCCACGGTGGACAAGTATTTCACCTATACCGATCTCACCGGCGCGCCGCAGGCCACCGCAAAACAGATGCAGGCCTACATCAAAAAGGTCAACCCCAATGTACCACAATCGGTCATCGACATGATCCCGTACTACCTGTCCGAAGGCAAAGCCGAGGGCATCCGCGGCGATATCGCGTTTGCGCAGTCGTGTCTGGAGACCGGAAACTTCACCTTTAAGGACAGCGCGGTCACGCTTGACCAGAACAACTTCTGCGGGCTGGGCGTGATCGAAAACAGCATGAAGGGCGCGTCGTTCGATACGCCGCAGCTCGGCATCCGCGCACAGATCCAGCATCTGAAGGCGTATGCCAATAAACAGCCGCTCAACAACGAGCGTATCGACCCACGCTTTCACCTTGTCACACGCGGTGTTGCTCCGACCGTACAGTATCTCGGCATTCAGGAAAATCCTCAGGGCTATGGCTGGGCGGCAGGCGCGGATTATGGCGTGAAAATCCTGAACATTCTGGAGAATATCCTCACCTACTGACGGGCATACTCGCTTTGAGGTGAAATCCATGGATCGTTATCACAACCTGACCGAAATGCTCGCGGTCAACCATGCGGCACACGCCTACTTCAACGGTCTGCCGGATTATATCCGCGAGATGATCGTCGAGCGCGGCGACAATGTGCATTCCCCCAGCGAGCTACAGGGCTACGCCGAAAAGCTGCTGCGCGGGGACGACTAATGCAAAAAACGGGGGAACAGCGGCGCTGTTCCCCCGTTTTTTGCGCTTCATTGCGAAGTACGACGATTTACCCCGTTTTCTTGCAACTTTCTCTATATTTTTACCCTCCAAGCCTTGCATGGCCCGCCAGGAAATGCTATGCTATCCTCAAGGAAAACAAAAAATGCGGCAGCCATGGGGTGTTGGCGCACCCCATGGCCTGCGCAGGTGCTCATCCACCATACACAACGGCATAACGCCGCACCACGATCCTATTATATAAGATACGTCGCGCGAATACAAGTTTGTATTCGCTTTCTTTGGTGTATCTTACCCGTGTTATGCCCTTGCATTTTCACATAAATCACCTTTCCCTTAATTCTATGTGTGAGATTCCGTGTATGGACGGCTTTTTTGCCGCGCCTGCACGGATTTTTTGTTTTCCGAGGCGTGGAGACAGGGCGTTCCCCGCCCTGCTCTCCCGACCTTGGAAAACATTTCACATTGGAGGTCTGCCCAAGAGAAAATAAAGAACCACGCCTTGCAGAGGGCGTCTCCGCGGCGCCTGCAAGACTCACCCGCACTGCGGTGGAAAGAACAGACCGGCCGGTAATGCGGAATAAGAGAACGCTTTGCCTTTCTTTTTTTGTCGAATGATGTAACATACTTGTGCCTTTACAAACCTCCCCTGCCGTGGTATGATAAACTGTACCACGGCGAGGGAGGTTATGCTATGCCGGACAAAAAGGGCACAAAGCAAGTCACGGCCAACAAAAAAGCATGGCATGACTACTTTGTCGAGGAAAAATACGAAGCGGGCATCGAGCTTGCAGGCACCGAGGTCAAGTCCATCCGACAGGGGCAGATCAATCTCAAGGATTCCTACTGCACCTTTAAGGACGGCGAGCTTTTCGTGCGCGGGATGCATATTTCCCCCTACGAAAAGGGCAACATTTTCAATAAGGACCCGCTGCGCGTGCGCAAACTGCTAATGCACAAGCGCGAGATCGCGAACCTATTCGGCAAGACCAAGCAGGACGGGTATGCGCTGATCCCGCTTTCGGTCTATTTCAAAAACTCGCGCGTCAAGGTCGAGATCGGCCTGTGCAAGGGTAAAAAGCTGCACGACAAGCGCGACAGCATCGCCGCGCGCGATGCCAAGCGCGAGATGGACCGCGCGATGAAAGAGCGCAATCGTTGATAACGCATCCGCCGGATGCATCCACACGGGGCCGTAACGGGTTCGACGGGGGTGTTGAAGCCGGGATAGCGGGCCGCAGCGGGGATCTGCGCTAAAAGCTCCAACTGTTTATAAATTAAACAACAACGATTATACTCTTCAGGCTGCCTAATTAAGGCTTAGCCCGTCGGCTCAGAGAGGACCACGGCTTTG
>DXDO01000002.1 GCA_019115425.1 Candidatus Agathobaculum merdigallinarum
ATACCCTCTACTTTTCATTTTCAATCTTCCACCTCTTATAATTTCCGTTTCCGGTTATCCAATCCAGTCCAATACGAGTTTCGCGGCGAATGCCAGCGCAAATGCCGCCGTGCCGGGGTTTCGCATCAGCAGCCAAAGGTCATACAGCCCTGCACTCTTTTCAAAGTGCGGGATTCTTCCTTTTACCAGCATGGTTTCAAGCGTTCGCAGCGACAGATACAGGAACAACAGCATTGCAAGCCCGTTGATCGCCGCAAAATAGTTCCAGATACCGAAGGCGGCATAAGTGTCCGTAATCCATATAACGAACATGTAATACAGGTTATTGACCGCGTGCGCCAGAACCGCCGGCCACACGCTGCCGAAAATATATGTCAGGTAGGCGTATGCGATACCGGCCAGCAGCGGGCCTGCAAAATTCATCAGGCTGCCGTGCAGCATGGCAAACGCAATACCGCTGAACAGCAGGCAGGCAGAGGTACCCACACTACCTTCATGCACAGTCATCAGCGCACCGCGCAGATACAATTCCTCCACCACGGCGGACAGCGCCACGATCACCAGCAGACGCGGAATAAATCCCAGTCCGCTCTGCGGCGCATTCAGCGCAATGGCAGAAAGATCCGCGCCCGCTATGCCGGCCAGCTGGTAAATCAGCAGGTTGAGGAACAACGACAGCACCGCCACCGTAATGCCGACCTTAACCGTTAGCCCGATCGCGCCCTTGGGCAGCCGTTTCAGCTGAAGCCGCCGCCGAAGCGCCTTCTGATCCCTGAGCGAGAACACCACCAGCGCAAACGGCAGCACAAACGACACCAGCTCCGCCAGTGCGAGCAGCGGCGCGCTGCCGCCGAAGCGCCCCGCAAGTTTTCCAAGCCCTGTCAGCAGGCAGAAGCACAAAAAAAGCGAAAGGCCAGGCAGCAGCGCGATTTTATTGTTCTTCATCCGTACACAGCACCCGCCTTTCCGTAATAATGAACTGGCATCGCCGGTCGAACGGCTCGCGCGGCAGACATTGGACAAGCCGCGACTCAGCGCAGAGCGCCATGCAGGCTGCATCCATCCGGCTGAGAAAGCGGTCGTAAAAACCGCCGCCGTAGCCCAGCCGGAAGCCCTGTCGGTCGCAGGCAAGCGCTGGGGCGATCACCAGATCGATCTGCGCGGGCACAATTTCCTCCGCCAAGGCGTCCGGCTCCAAAATGCCGTATGCCCCTGTATGCAGTTCATCCAGCGAGCGGATGCGCCGCGCGCTCATTTCGCCCTGTGCGCCGCACAGCGGCACGCATACAGTTTTGCCCGCTGCCAGCGCATGCCGCAGAATTTTATGCGTATCGATCTCCTGCGGCGTGGATACATAGCAGAAAACAAATGCCGACTGCTGGTACAGGATGCTTTCCCGCACCTGCTCCGCGATGCGCCGGTCGATCTCGTGCTTCTCTTCCGCGTCCTGCGCGGCACGCTGCTTGAGCATCCGGCGGCGCAGATGCTGCTTATCTTCTGACATTATGCACGACTTCGGCTGCAATCCGGCGCGCCTTTTCCTCCCCGCACAGCGCGGAAACCAGCGCGCAGCCGAAATCAAGCGCGCCTCCCACGCCGCAGGCGGTAATGATGCGGCCGTCCACCACACAGGTGCGTTCCAGCGGGGTCGCCCCCGTCATGCCATCCTCCATGCCCGGATAGCAAGTTGCCTTGCGACCCTTCAGCAGTCCCATGCCGCCCAGAACGACCGACGGCGCGGCACAGATTGCGGCGACGTATTTTCCCTCGTCGTAACACTTGCGGACCGCGTCGGTCACGCGCTTGTCTGCATACAGGTTGGTCGTTCCCGGCATGCCGCCCGGCAGGACCACCATATCAGCATTGTTCCAGTCCGCCTGATCCATCGGCAGATCGGTCTGGATGCCGATGCCGTGCGAGCCGTGCACGATATCGCCGGTCACACCGACCAGCTTGGCCTCTACGCCCGCGCGGCGCAGCAGGTCGAGCGGGGTCAGCGCCTCTACCTCTTCAAAGCCTTCCGCCAGCAATACATATACCATATTTGTCACACCTTTCAGTTGAACATCAGATTCATATATCCCAAGGGGGCGGTATGCCCTTCGTGCCATTTGATGCAGCCGAGGGCCGTTCCCTGCCCCGCCGTCACAACGTCAAGCCGATCCCTTTCCAGCGCGGACAGCAGCCCCTGCGCCTGTGCAGCTGTCATGCCGAGCGCTTCCTGCGCGTTATCCTCCCAGCAGAAAGCATAGGCCGTCAGCTGGTCTCCGTCAAACCAGCCGTATGCGCCCTTTGCAATGGCATCGAACATCGCAAGCTGCGCCTGCCAATCTGCCGCATCGCGGACAGCATGGCACGGTCCGGCATACGCATCGTACAGCGCCGCCATTTGCGGGATATTGGCCTGCGTCAGCCGCCGCGGCAGGATGCCGCTTCCCTCCCGGCTGACCTCCTGCTTTTCGATATAGAAAAACGGTTCATAGCCGAACGGCTTATAAAAATCAAACAGCCATTTCTCCGCTGGGATCAGCGCGGATGCCGCACGGCCCGCCTCGCGGTCGAGCGCAAACGAGTGCTCGAGCAGGCGCGCCATGTGCCCCTGCCTGCGATGCGCCGGATCGGTGCAGGCGCCGTAGATATAGGTGATCTCCGCTTCCCTGCCGTCCATCATCAGCCGGTACGGAAGCATCTGCACCATTGCGCACAGCGCGCCAGCCTCTATAGAAAGCAGCGTATTTGACAAATCAAAATGATGCGCAAAAAAGTAGTCGTTGAAGCCGCCCTCGTCTGGGAAGCACACTTCCCATAATTGGCGGATATCCGCCGTGTCCTGCGGTCCGGCAAACCGGATCATACGCTCTGCCCCTTGGACACAGCCGCGTATTTTACGCCGCGCATGGCCGGATAATAAGACTTTTTCGCCTTGCGCAAGCCTTCCAGCCCAAGATCTTCCTCTCGATTGACATATTCGACATCGTCGCAGTTGTGCAGAACGAACTGCTGGTTGATCATTTGGTACGCACCCGGGATGGTATGATCGGCCTTTTCGATCTGCACCACATACATATCCTCCGTCGCCTTGCATCCAAATGTAAAGGCGATGACCTCGCCGTCCAGCCGGAGCAGTCCGCCGCGCAGATTCAGCCTGTCGAAATTGTGCAGCGCCTGCACGATCGCGCAGGTCTCGCCCTGAAAATCGCGGTTCTGCGCGCAGCCGTTCTGGTTGCACCAGCGGATATGATAGCCGAACGCATCTTTGATGTTGTCCTTTGTCATATCCTCATAGCTCCAGCGTCCGTCGTATGCCGCCTTGAAGCGATTGACCAGATTGCGCTTGCTTTGCAGCTTTTTGCCCGACAGCGTGCGCAGCTTTTCCGCCAGATAGATGTAGTCGTCCCCATCCTCGCTGTCGTGAATAAAATCAAATTTATCCGGCCGCACGGCCTCGATGCGTTCGATCATCGGCTCTGCCACCGACACGAGCGTCAGCGGAATGCCGCGCTCTGCCGCGTCCTGCTCGAGCGCATCCAGCGCAGCGCCGAGGTCGCCCTCTCCGATCGGCGCAAGGTAGCAGTCCTGCCCGCCGTCGAGCGGCGTCATTTTCACCAGCAGGAACCCGTCCCGAAAGCAGAGCTGCGTGTTATAGTGGCTGCGCCACATGTACAGGTCTACAAAGCAGTGCTCGCACAGGTGGTAATTGTAATGCGAAGCACAGGCTTCCACCGCCTGCTTGTCCTCCATAGAGATTTCACGAAATGTCAGCATCATTGATTATCCTTTTCCTCATTCCTGAACCGCCTTGCGCAGCTGCTGATAATGCGCCCGCACCTCAGCCGCTCTACCGCAGGACATCTTGCCCTCCGTGCACGCGCCGTCCACGCATGCCGGCCCGCTGTGTCCAAACAGCGTCGGCGCGACAGCATATACCAATTTATACATTTCCTCCGCCAGCGCGCGGATCTCCCACTGGGCGCGGTTGCAGCACCGCAGCCGGAAGAAATTGCGCAGGCTGCGCGCGTTGGCTGTCATGACGATACGCGTCGTGCAGGCATTGGGCAGCACATAGCGTGCGTCCTCGATCGCATGCTTTTCCGCCTTGCTGCGCGCCTGCTTTTCCGGCACGCCCTGTTTGAGCAGCTCCTGAAGATATCCCTCCATCAGCGCGGCGGTCAGCGCCTCATAGGTACGCTGGTCATCTTCCATTGCACGGATAAATTGTTCCCGCGCCGCAGGGATTTTATCGATCTCAGGCGGCACAACGTATTCAAATCCATGTTCCCGCACATACCGCTGCGACTGCACAGAGAACGACGCCATGCGATGGCGCGTGATCTGCGCGAGCAGCGAACGGGATACGCCCTCGATCGCAAAGGTGAAGGAAACATGTTCGATCGGGCTTTCATGCCCGATTTCAGAGAGCATGTTGACGAAATTCGCGGTCTTTTCCTCCGTTAGCCCTTCCAGTACACTGTCCACATCGGTCGAGGAATAGCAGTTTTTCGCAGCTGCCGCCACCAGCTTTTCCGGATCGGGCGTATATGCAAGCAGCTTTACTTTCATGTTTTATTGGTCCCCTTTCCGCCAAACAGGCGCTCCCCTATCACGATCAGCAGGAATTTGGGCAGCTTCATCATGCGCCCGATGCGGCTGGGCTGCTTGAGCAGGCGGTACAGCCATTCCAGCCCGAGCTTGATAAAAATTTCCGGCGCGCGCTTGGAAACGCCCGCAAATACATCCAGCGAGCCGCCAAGCCCGCAAAACAGCGTCGCATGGATTTCATCCATATTTTCGACAATGAATTTTTCCTGTTTGGGCGCGCCAAGGCACACGAATACAACATCCGCCCCGCCGCAGCCATTGATCGCATCGACTGCCTCCTGCGAGTCGGTGAAATAGCCGTCGTGCGTGCCCGCAAGCACGAGCCCCGGGTATTTTTCGCACAGATTGGCACCCGCCTGCTCGGCAATGCCAGGCTTTGCCCCCAGCAGATACAGGCGCATATTCTCTTTGGCCATCGCGGCCACCAAATGCTCGCCGAACTCAATCCCCGGAACCCTGCCACAGAGTTCCTCGCCAAGTATCTTTGCCGCATAGATAATGCCGACGCCATCCGGCAGCACCAGCGCCGCATGGTTGACAATCCCCATATATTCGCTGTCTCTGCGGCACAGGTCAACGATTTCCGGGTTCGGCGTTACCACATAACCCTTCTGCCGCGCACGAAGGCGGCTCATCGCAAGCGCAACAGCCTGCTGCATGGTAACGGCGTGAAAATGAACGCCCAGAATAGAAGCGGTTTTCATCCTTATATCTCCTATAATCCCACATTATCATTAAACAGTAGATATTCAAAATCTATTTTATTATATCGCAGTTGTCCCAAAATCTCAAGCCTGCAAGGTATAAATATGGCTGATTCGGTAAAATGATGTAAAAAGCCAGGCAAAGCGCCTGACTTTTGGTATTTTTCATTCCTTTTTGTCTTTATCCTTTCCGCAGTCACATCCGCCGCGTGTGCTGTGGGAGATCACTTCGTTGAGATAAACCGCCATTCCGGTGCACAGGACTCCCTGCACCACGCCGTCAAACAGGGCGGCGGCCCAGTTGGCATATTCGCCATACCGTGACACGACTGAAAGGCATGCAAGCGCAACGCCGCAGACGGTCAGCGCCAAGGGGATGAACTGGTTGGGAAACTTTTTGACCGATTTGAGCGCGCGTCCCAGACAATAGAGAACAGCGGCCAGGATCGCATACTCGGCCTGAATATATTGTGAGATCTGCTCCAAATTCATTCACCTCCGCTTCATTTTATGCAGAGGCACAGCCGCAGGACAAAAAGAGCCGCAGGCTGCTTTCGGCCTGCGGCTCAATATAAACAGGATCGATTATTTTACAGCTGCGCGCGGATCAGCTCGCCCATCTCGCTGGTGGAGAGTACCTTCTCGCCCTTCGCTGCGATATCCGCGGTGCGGTGGCCCGCATCGAGCACGGCTTCGACCGCGTTTTCGATCGCGTCCGCCTCGGCCATCAGACCGAAGGAGTAGCGCAGCATCATCGCGCAGGACAGGATGGTCGCGATCGGGTTGGCGATCCCCTTACCCGCGATGTCGGGCGCGGAACCGTGGATCGGCTCGTACATACCCTTGCCGGTCTCGTTCATCGAGGCAGAAGGCAGCATGCCGATCGAGCCGGTGATCATCGAGGCCTCGTCCGACAGGATATCGCCGAACAGGTTGCCGGTCACGATCACGTCAAACTGGCCCGGATTGCGCACCAGCTGCATCGCGCAGTTGTCCACATACATATCCGAGTATTCGACCTCGGGGTATTCGTCCTTGATGCGGTGCATGGTCTCACGCCAGACACGGCTGGTCTCAAGCACGTTCGCCTTATCGACCGAGCAGACCTTTTTGTTCCGCTTCATCGCCATCTCGAACGCGCGGCGGCCAATGCGCTCAACCTCGTAGACCGAGTAGTTCATATCGTCCGCGCCGACCTCGCCCCAGCCCTTGTCGCTCTCGCGGCGGTAGTGCTTGCCGAAATATACATCGCCGGTCAGCTCGCGGCAGACCAGAATGTCAAAGCCGTTCCCGATGATCTCGGGCTTGATCGGACACGCAGCGGACAGCGCCTTGTGCATCTGTGCCGGACGCAGGTTGACAAACAGGCCGAGCGCCGCGCGCAGGCCGAGCAGCGCCTTTTCCGGTCGTTTTTCGCTCGGTACCTCATCCCATTTGGGGCCGCCGACCGCGCCGAGCAGCACAGAATCCGCGTTTTTGCAGATCTCGATGGTCTCGTCAGTCAGCGGGACGCCGTTTGCGTCGATCGAGCAGCCGCCCGCAAGCACCTCCTGATAATGGAAGGTGTGGCCGAACTTCTCGCCGACTTTATCGAGCACCTTCATGGCCTCGGTCACGATTTCCGGACCGATGCCGTCGCCCTTGACGACCGCAATATTGTATTCCATCGGGCTTACTCCCCTCTTTCCTTGAGCGACTTCAAAAGGCCGCCCGCCTTGATGATGCTCTGGATAAACGGCGGGAACGCGGCCGCCTGATAGGTTTCGCCCTTAGTCTCATTGGTGATGACGCCGGTGTCAAAATCGACCGAGACCGTGTCGCCGTCGTCAATACCGTTCGCCGCGGCCTCGCACTCAAGGATCGGCAGGCCGATGTTGATCGCGTTGCGGTAGAAGATACGCGCAAACGAGGACGCGATGACGCAGGAAACGCCGTTTTCCCGCAGTACCAGCGGCGCGTGCTCGCGCGACGAGCCGCAGCCGAAGTTGCGCGTCGCTACGACAATATCGCCCGGCTGCATCTTTTTGACGAATTCCGCGTCGATGTCCTCCATCGCGTGGGTCGCGAGCTCCTTGGAATCTGCGATGTTCAGATAGCGCGCGGGGATAATAACATCGGTATCGACGTTATCCCCGTATTTGAAAACTCTGCCTTTTGCATTCATTATGCGGTTCCCTCCCTTACTTCAGGTCGTCCGGCGCGCAGATATAGCCTGCAACAGCGCTTGCCGCCGCCACAGCTGGGCTCGCCAGATAAATTTCCGAGGTAATATGGCCCATACGGCCGACGAAATTGCGGTTCGTGGTCGAAACCGACTTTTCGCCGTGCGCCAGAATGCCCATATGGCCGCCCAGGCACGGGCCGCAGGTCGGGGTGGAAACAATTGCGCCCGCTTGGATGAAGATCTTCGTCAAACCCTCCTCGATGCACTGGAGATAGACCTCCTGCGTCGCGGGAATGATGATGGTACGCACGTTGGGGTTTACCTTTTTGCCCTTGAGGATCTCCGCCGCGACGCGCATATCGTCGATGCGACCGTTCGTGCACGAGCCGATGACCGACTGTTGGATCTCGATGTGTCCCAGCTCATCAATCGTCTTGGTGTTCTCCGGCAGGTGCGGGCACGCGACCGTCGGGCGGAGTGCGGACAGGTCGATCTCGATCTCCTGCTCGTATTCCGCGTCCGCGTCAGCTTCAAATACCGTGATCTCACGGTCGACACGGCCTTTGATGTATGCCATCGTCTTATCATCGACTGGGAAAATGCCGTTCTTCGCGCCTGCCTCGATCGCCATGTTGCAGATCGTGAAGCGGTCGTCCATGGACAGGGAGGAAACGCCCTCGCCCACGAACTCCATCGACTTGTACAGCGCGCCGTCCACGCCGATCTTGCCGATGATATGCAGGATAACATCCTTGCCGGACACCCACGGTTTAAGCTGTCCCTTGAGCACGAATTTGATCGCGCTCGGCACCTTGAACCACGCCTTGCCCGTCGCCATGCCGGCGGCGAGATCGGTCGAGCCGACGCCGGTCGAGAACGCGCCCAGCGCGCCGTAAGTACAGGTGTGGCTGTCCGCGCCGATGATAAGCTCGCCCGGGGCGGTCAGGCCCTTTTCGGGCAGGAGCGCGTGCTCGATGCCCATCGAGCCGACGTCAAAGAAGTTGACGATATTGTGCTTCTTGGAAAATTCGCGGCACTCGAGACACTGCTCGGCGGATTTTATGTCCTTATTCGGCGCAAAATGATCCATGACGAGCGCGATCTTGGTGTTGTCGAACACCTTGTCAAAGCCCGCCTTCTCCATCTCGCGGATCGCGACCGGGCCGGTGATATCGTTGGCAAGCGTCAAATTGACGTTTGCCTCGATCAGCTGTCCGGCGGCCACGCTCTCCAGCCCCGCATGCTTTGCGAGGATTTTCTGCGTCATTGTCATGCCCATAACAGATGCTTCCTCCTGCCCTCAGTCGATGAAATGCTTGTTGATACCATTGATATATGCCTTGATGGATGCCTCGATCACATCGGTCGATACGCCGCGGCCGGTCACCATCTCGCCGCCGTCGATGCTGACTTTGACGATTGCTTCCGCCTGCGCATCCTCACCGTCGGTCATGGAACGCAGCGAGTAATCCTCCAGCTCGATCTCCTTGCCGACGATCTTGTTGATCGCGCGGAACGCCGCGTTGATCGGGCCGTCGGAAGCTGCGCTGCGCTCAAACATTTCGTCGCCCCTTCTCACGCGGATGACTGCGGTCGAGGTGATCGTGTTGCCCGAATTGATGACAAAGCGATCGAGCGTATAGCGCTCTTCGCCGGAAACCGGCACCGCGCCGACCAGGGCTTCGAGGTCACGGTCCTTGATGACCTTTTTCTTATCCGCCAGCGCCTTGAACTTCTCAAAGGTCTTGTCGAGCTTCTCCTTATCCAGAGAATAACCCAGCTCACGCAGGCGGTCTTCGAACGCATGGCGGCCGGAGTGCTTGCCCAGCACAATGGCATTCTTCGGGATACCGACCGACTCTGGTGTCATGATCTCATAAGTCTCTTTATTCGCCATAACGCCGTGCTGGTGGATACCGGACTCATGCGCAAAGGCGTTTGCACCGACGATCGGCTTGGTCGGAGCGACCGAAACACCGGTGATGGTCTGGATCATGCGGCTGGCGCGGTAGATCTGGGTGGTTTCGATGTTGCAGGCGATGCCGAAATGGTCCGCGCGGGTCTTGAGCGCCATCACGCATTCCTCCATTGAGGCGTTGCCCGCGCGCTCGCCGATGCCGTTGATCGTGCATTCGATCTGATCGATTCCCTCTTCTACACCCGCCAGCGAATTGGCAACCGCCATGCCGAGGTCGTTGTGCATATGGCAGGACAGCACGACGTTTTCAATGCCCTCGGTGTGCTCGCGCAGGTAACGGATGCGCTTTGCGTATTCCTCCGGCACCATGTAGCCGACCGTGTCCGGAATGTTGATCGTCGTTGCGCCCGCCTTGATCGCGGCTTCCACGACTCGGCAGAGAAAATCCAGATCCGAGCGGGTTGCATCCTCAGCGGAGAACTCCACGTCGCTGCAATATTTTTTTGCATAAGCGACGTTGTGCGCGATCGACTCGATGACCTCGTCCGGCGTCATCTTGAGTTTATACTCCATGTGCAGCGGCGAGGTGGCCAGGAAGGTATGGATGCGGGCGGATTCCGCACGGCGGATGGAATTCCACGCAGCGTCGATATCCTTTTCCACGCAGCGCGCCAGAGAGCAGATCGTGGAGCCGCGGACATTATCCGCAATCGCGGCGATCGCTGCCGCGTCGCCCGGCGACGCGATCGCAAAGCCCGCTTCAATGATATCCACCTTGAGCGCTTCGAGCTGCTTTGCGACCTCGATCTTCTCGTTGAGGTTCATGCTGCAGCCCGGGGACTGCTCGCCGTCACGCAGGGTTGTGTCAAAAATGCGAATCGTTCTACTCATTTTCTTGTCCTCACTTTCAGATGGATTCAGGGTGTACAGGGACAAAAAAAGCTTCGTCCCTTAATCAAACATTAAGAGACGAAGCGAAGCTCCGCGGTACCACTCTTGTTGCCGCATATACTGCGACCACTCAGCGCGCATCCATCAATGCGCCGCCCCCGTAACGGTGGGCATCCGTTCCGACCTACTGCAAACGCTTTCAGCGGACAGCTCCCGGGCGAGTTTCACCGTTTCCTGACGCTGCCTTGCACCACATGGCAGCTCTCTGCGGACAGGGGGCACGGTTACTTTACCCGTTCATCACCTTTTTCAATCTGCATCTATCTTAATCCTGTGCCTGCATACTTGTCAAGTGTTTTTTTATTTTTCTTCCCGCCGTACTGCCTCGGCTTGCGAAAATGCCTGTAATCTGGTATAGTAGAACAAACTGTAAAGAAAAACAAAAGAGGAGTCGTATTTAAGTGAAACAACTGGGACTATTGATCCGCCTGATTATCGGCATCATTGCCGGCACCATCATCGGCCTTTCCGGCGGCTGGCTTGGCATCGCCGATTCCACCGGCTTTATCGCCGTTATCCGAGCATTTGCGACATTCACGTCGCTGTTTTCCACTTTCCTGTCCTTTATGATCCCGCTGATCATCGTCGCATTTGTCACGGTAGGCATGGCGGAACTGGGAAAAAAGGCCAACCGGTTGTTCTTGCTGACGCTGGGGCTGGCTTACGGTACGACCGTCCTGTCCGGCTTTATCACCTTTTTTATCGGCCGTGTAACGCTGCCCTCCCTGATCCAGCCGATCACCGGTGATGTGTTGGAAAGCAATGCCTTTGATCCGTTTTTTACCATCGAAGTCGAACCGATCTTTGGCGTCATGACTGCGCTGGTGCTCTCCTTTGTGCTTGGTATCGGCATGGCCAACCTGCGCGGACGCGCCATGCTGGATGTATTCCGCGATTTGCAGACCATAGTCTCCGGCGTATTGGCGCGTATCATTATCCCGCTGATCCCCGTCCACATTGCGGGTTTGTTTTCCGGCATCGCTGCGGAAGGGCGTCTGTTCGCCACGATCAAGATGTTCGCTTCGCTGTTTGCCATTATCCTGATCCTTCAGGTTCTGTATATTTTTTCTCAGTTTGCGCTGGCAAGCATCGTCTGCCGGAAAAACCATATCAAAAGCATGAAAAATGTTATCCCGGCGTATTTTACTGCGCTGGGCACCCAGTCCAGTGCGTCCACCATCCCAATCGCACTGAACTGCGCCTACAATAATAATGTAAACCGTGATGTTGCGGACTTTGTCATCCCGCTGTGTGCTACCATCAACCTGAACGGCGACACGATCTGCCTGACGCTCGGATCCATGGGCATCATGCTCGCCAGCGGAATTGAGCCGACCTTCGCGCTGTTTGCCCCGTTTATCATGATGCTGGGCATTACTATGGTGGCGGCACCGGGCGTACCGGGCGGCGGTGTGATGAGTGCGCTCGGCCTGATCACCTCCATGCTGGGATTTACCGAACCCATGCAGCAGCTGATTATTGCTCTGCATTTCTCGCAGGACAGCTTCGGCACGGCTACGAATGTGACCGGCGACCAAGCGCTTGCGCTCATTGTTGACAAATTTGACCATTCTACCAGCGATAAAGACCGCTGACCGGATCGAACAAAGGAGGTGCCCGTAGTGGAGGTCCTGCTCGATATCATCCATGCGTTTGACTATGATATTCTGGTGCAAATTGCAGACCACTGGCGCGGAGGCTTTTCTGATACCGTGTGGACTGCGATCTCCATGCTGGGCAATGGCGGTGCACTGTGGATTGTCACTGCGTTGATCCTGCTCTTTTTCCGCAAAACGCGGCGTGCCGGCGCGGCGATGTTGGTTGCGCTGCTGATTGGCCTGCTGGTCGGCAATGTACTGATCAAAGAGTGGGTCATGCGTCCGCGTCCGTTTGTCACGCATCCGGATCTGATCGCACTGCTTGATCCCGGGGATCAGTGGTCATTCCCTTCCGCACACACACTGTCCTCCTTTGCCGCTGCGACTGCGCTGTGCTTTTTCCACCAGAAATCCGGCCTGCTGGCCTGCCTTGTTGCGGCGCTGATCGGGTTTTCACGCCTGTATGCCTGTGTGCATTATCCGACCGACGTGCTCGCCGGGATGCTGATCGGCATCCTGTGCGGTCTTGCTGCAGGCTGGCTGACCGACCGCATAGCAGACCGCATCCATACCATTCGGCTGAGAAAGGGTGCCTGAATGAACCAATATAAACGCCTTTTAAGCAACACCTTTATCTTCGCGATCGGCACGTTCAGCTCGAAGATCCTGGTCATCCTGATGCTCCGTTTCTACACGGGCATGATGAC
>DXDO01000048.1 GCA_019115425.1 Candidatus Agathobaculum merdigallinarum
GCACAACAAATATCGGCACTAAAGCGCAGGTTATGTGCAGTTACGGCAGTTATAAACACCAGCGTAAACACCAAATAAACACCAACTCGCCGGTTTGTCAAAATTAAGTGCCCAAAAAAGTAACAAAAACCCCGTCATTTCCGGAGAAATAACGGGGTTTTGTGGAGCTTGCGGCCGGACTCGAACCGGCGACCTGCGCATTACGAATGCGCTGCTCTACCAACTGAGCCACGCAAGCATCTTGGATTGTCAGCCTTGATAGTATACCACGGTTTTTTTATTTCGTCAATCTTTTTTTGAATTTTTCCTTGACTTTTTCCGCCGGTTGGATATAATAGTAAGGTATCCTTGCTCACATCAGAGGATGTGGGCCAAAAGTCCAAAAGGAGGTGCTAAGAAAATGGCAAAGATTTCTGGCAAGTATGAGACGATCTTCATTGTCAACCCCACGCTGGAAGAGGCAGCGGCTGCCGCTGTCGTGGACAAGTTCAAGTCCCTCATCGAGGCGAACGGCACGAACGTAGAGGTTGAAGATTGGGGCAAGCGCCGTCTGGCGTACCCGATCGAGGATCAGACGGAAGGCGTTTACACGCTGGTCCGTTTTGAGTCCAAGCCGGAGTTCCCGGCTGAGCTGGACCGTATCTACAAGATCACGGACGGCATCATGCGTTCGATCATCGTCTGCCTGGATGACTAAGGCGGTGAACTAAATGCTCAATAAGGCGATTCTGATGGGTCGTTTGACCCGCGATCCCGAGTTGCGCCACACGCAATCCAACATGGCTGTGTGTTCGTTCTCCCTTGCGATCGACAGAGGCCGCAAGGATCAGAACGGCGAACGCCAGACCGACTTCATCGACTGCGTCGCATGGGGCCGTCAGGCGGAATTCGTTGCACAGTGGTTTGCAAAGGGCGTGATGGCGATCGTCGTCGGCCGTATCCAGTCCCGTCGGTGGACGGACCAGAACGGCAATAACCGCACGGCTATCGAAGTCAACTGCGATGAGGTTTCCTTCGGCGAGACCAAAAAGTCCCGCGAAGCGAATGCCGGCTATGCAGGCGGCGGTTATGGCGGCTACGATAACGGATCGCAGATGCGGCCCGAGCCTGCCGCGTCTCAGGTTGCTCCTGCATTCGATCTGCCCGCGGGCGATTCGGATTTTCAGGAACTGGCTGATGACGACGGCGATGTCCCATTCTAACAAAGAGGAGGTTACGCGACAATGGAAGAAACCAAGAAGGAATTTACGCCCCGTCCGGAGCGTTCTGAGCGCCCGCAGCGCGGCCGTCGCCGCCGCAAGGTTTGCGCTTTCTGTGTTGATAAGGTCGAGCACGTTGACTACAAGGACGCTGCCAAGCTCCGCAAGTATATGTCCGAGCGCGGCAAGATCCTGCCCCGCCGTATGACCGGTACCTGCGCGCATCACCAGCGCCAGCTGACCGAGGCAATCAAGCGTGCCCGTCATATTGCTCTGCTGCCCTATACTGCGGAGTAATTCATTTTTCATTTATCATAAGGATACACAAAAGACCGTTTTTCCTATGAAAAACGGTCTTTTTTTATGTGATAGGGCAGTCTGCTTTTTTTATCCACAGAACTGTGTATAAAATTTTTTTGAAATGACCCGCGCAGACGATCTGATATAACGCAAAAGGGCGGACATTACAGTCCGCCCTTTTGTCAGATCAATCCGAAATCTCAGTGCTTTCAGAAGCTGTTTGCTCTTCCGAAGCCTCTTCGTCTTCGTCCTCTTCCTTGTTTGTGCGCGCAATCGCAATGACCTTGACGTCCTCACCCGTGCGCATCACAATAACGCCCTGGCTGCCGCGCCCGCATTCACGGATCTCCTCGCAGCCTGTGCGGATGATAACGCCGTCGTCCGTAATAATCATCACATCATTGTCGCCGTCCACGACCGCAATGCCTGCCACAAGGCCGGTCTTAGCGGTCAAATTATGCAGCATCATGCCGCCGCCGCCGCGGTGATGGATGGTAAATTCCTCGACTGGAGTGCGCTTGCCGTAGCCGTTCTCGGTGATGGACAGCACATATGCGCCCTTTCTCGCACGCGCTGCGCCGATCACATAGTCGCCCTCCGACAGACGGATACCACGCACACCGGTCGCGGTGCGGCCCATCGCGCGGACCTCGTTCTCATCAAAGCAGATCGCGCGGCCCTCATGCGTGGCGATCAGGATGTTCTGTTCGCCGTCGGTCAGCCGAACGTCGACCAGCGCGTCGTCCTCGTTCAAATTCAGCGCGCGCAGGCCTGCGCGGCGGATATTCTGCAAATCGGAAAGCACCACACGCTTGGCAACACCCTGTCTTGTGACAAAGAACAGGAACTTATCATCCGCAAATTCCTTGATCGGGAACATGGCGGTGATTTTTTCTCCGCTTTCCAGTTCCAGCAGATTGATGATGTTCATACCCTTGGCAGAACGCCCTGTCTCCGGAATCTGGTAGCCCTTGAGCTTGTAGACCTTGCCGCGGTCGGAGAAAAACAGGATGGTGTCGTGCGTCGAGGCGGTGAAAATGTCCTTGGCAAAGTCCTCCTCGCGCGTACTCATCGCAGAAACACCGCGGCCGCCGCGCCGCTGCGCGCGGTAGACCGAGGTCGGCTGGCGCTTGATGTAGCCGAAGTGGGTCAGCGTATACGCGCAGTCCTGCTCCTCGATCAAATCCTCGATGTCAATCTCGTCTGCGACGTTTGCGATCTCGGTGTGGCGCTCGTCGCCGTATTTCTGCTTGATCTCCTGCAATTCTTCCTTGACAACCGCAAGGATATTCGTATCCGAGGACAAAATCTCCTCAAAGCCCGCGATCTTATTCTCAAGTTCGTTGTATTCGTCGCGGATCTTCTCCTGCTCCAGACCGGACAGACGGCCCAGACGCATATCCACGATCGCCTGCGCCTGCGGCTCATCCAGATGGAACTCGAAGTGCTCCGAGCCGTCCACAATGCCGAGCAGCGCGATCTGGTCGATCCAGAACGGCTCGGCACACAGACGCTCCTTGGCCTCCGCCTCGTTTTTGGAAGCGCGGATGATCTCGATGATACGGTCAATATTATCGGTCGCAACCTTGAGGCCCTCAAGAATGTGCGCGCGGTCCTGCGCCTTTTTCAGGTCAAAGCGCGTGCGGCGCGCGACAACGTCCTTCTGGAACACGACATACTGGTCGATGATCTGCCGCAGCGTGAGCACGCGCGGCTGCAATTTGCCCGCCGCGCCGGTCGGCACAAGGGCGATGTGGATCATCGAAATGGTATCCTCCAGCTGGGTATAGGTAAACAGCTGGTTCAAAATGACCTGCGCGTTGGCATCGCGGCGGATGTCCACCACGATCTGCATGCCCTCGCGCGAGGAATGGTCTTGGATATTGGTGATGCCGTCGACGCGCTTATCCTTGACGAGATTGGCCATGGACTCGACCAAACGTGCCTTGTTGACCATGTACGGGATCTCGGTGATCAAAATCTGGCTTTTGCCGTTTGCCAGCTCGACGATCTCCGCCTTGGCGCGCACCTTGATCTTGCCGCGGCCGGTCGCATACGCGGCGCGGATGCCGCTGCGGCCCATGATCACTCCGCCGGTCGGGAAGTCCGGCCCCTTGATGAACTGGCAGATCTCGTCCAGCTCGGCTTCCGGATGATCGATCACATAGCAGATGCCGTCGATGACCTCGGTCAGGTTGTGCGGCGGGATGTTGGTCGCCATACCGACCGCGATGCCCGACGAGCCGTTGACCAGCAGGTTCGGGAAGCGGGAGGGGAGCACGACCGGTTCTTTCAGTTCCTCGTCGAAGTTCGGCTCAAAATCGACCGTATCCTTTTTGATATCCGCGAGCATATGGTTGGCGAGCTTGGCCATGCGCGCTTCGGTATAACGGTAAGCTGCCGGGGGGTCGCCGTCCACCGAACCGAAGTTGCCGTGACCGTCGATCAGCGGGTAATGCAGCGAAAACGGCTGCGCCAGACGCACGAGCGCGTCGTAAACCGATGCGTCGCCGTGCGGATGGTAGCGGCCGAGCAC
>DXDO01000049.1 GCA_019115425.1 Candidatus Agathobaculum merdigallinarum
ATTTATCCGGATTTGATTACCCTGCTGGGAGGTGAAACGCCCACCTATCTGTTCGGTATCATCCCAGTTATGCACGGCAGCTACGCTTCGTCTATTATACCGGCGATGCTGTCCACTGTCCTGCTGAAGTATGTAGAAATTCTGGTAGACCGTTTTACACCGCAGTGGTCGAAGAATTTCTTAAAACCGTTTCTGATCGTCATCATCACCGCGCCGATCACGCTCTGCCTGCTGGCACCGCTCGGCCTGGTGATCGGTAATGTCCTCCAGGTTGTCATCAACGCGATCTACAATTTTGCTCCGTGGCTGGCCATGCTGCTGTTTGCGGGTGCTATGCCGTTCATCGTCATGACCGGTATGCACTGGGCGTTCGTCCCTGCCTGCCTGCTGGCGCTGGCGGACCCGGGCTATGATGTGCTGCTGCTCGTTGCGATGTTGAGCAGCAATACCGCACAGGCGGGCGCGACCTTCGGCGCTGCATTCAAGACCAAGGACTCCGAGATGCGTCAGATGGCGATCCCTGCCGGCATCTCCGCGCTGCTCGCGGGCGTTACCGAGCCTGCCATGTACGGCGTTACCCTGCGTCTGAAAAAGCCGATGGTGGCGGCCTGCATCGCAGGCGCGGTCGGCGGCCTGATCTCCGGTATCGTAAACCTCAAGGCATATGCCTTTGCGACCCCGTTCCTGACCGCGATCGTACAGTTCATTTCCCCTGACGGCGGCAGCAACTTCATGTTTGCCTGCATCGTCTTTGCCGTCGTTCTGGTGCTGTCCTTCATCCTGTCCTTCATCATGACACCGGCGCATGAGGCGGCAGAGGAACCCGCTGCGGAGACGCCCGCTGCTTCCAAAGTCCCCGCAGCACCTGCCATTACTGGCAAGATCGAGATCGACGCTCCGATTCCAGGCGAGGTCATCCCGCTGAGCGAGGTCAAGGATCAGACATTTGCTTCCGGTGTGCTCGGCGAAGGGTATGCGATCATCCCGTCCGAAGGCAAGGTCCATGCGCCGTTCGACGGCACCTGCGACAACCTGTTCGACACCCTGCACGCGATGGGGCTGGTTTCGGACAGCGGCGTTGAGCTGCTGATCCACGTCGGTCTTGAGACCGTGGGCCTGAATGGCGCACCGTTCAAGGCGCATATTAAGAATGGAGAGAAATTCAGGAAGGGAGACCTTCTGCTGGAATTCGATATCGACGCGATCAAGGCTGCGGGCTGTGAGACCCAGACACCGGTCATCGTCACCAATGCCGAGGATGTCGGCGGCATCACCATCGAAGGCAATAAAATTGTGATTGGAGGATAAAGATATGGTACTTTCCACGGACTTTTTGTGGGGCGGCGCAACGGCCGCCAACCAGTGTGAGGGCGCATGGGACCGCGACGGCAAGGGCGTTTCGGTTGCTGACATCTGCACCGGCGGCAAGTTTGGGCAGAGCAAGCGCATCACGCCGGTGCTGGAGGAAGGCACGTTCTATCCCAGCCATGAGGCGATCCAGCACTATGACCGCTTCCGCGAGGACATTGCGCTGTTCGCGGAGATGGGCTTTAAGTGTTACCGCTTTTCGATCGCATGGACGCGCATTTTCCCAAACGGCGACGAGACCGAGCCGAATGAAGCTGGCCTGCGCCACTATGAAGAGGTGATCGATGCGTGCTTAAAGCACGGCATTGAGCCGCTCATCACGATTTCGCACTATGAGGTGCCGTTCGGACTGACCAAAAAGTGTAACGCATGGGTCAGCCGCGACATGATCGGTTACTTCCTCAATTACTGCCGCGCGATCTTCACCCGCTACAAGGGCAAGGTCAAATACTGGCTGACCTTCAATGAGATCAACAGCGCTTCCGAGCCGATGGGTGCGCTGCTCAATCAGGGTATCCTGAACGATTTGGAGCACCCGACCGAGTTTATGAAGCAGCCGGATATCCCCCAGCAGCGCTATCAGGGTCTGCACCACATGCTGGTGGCAAGCGCGCTTGCGGTCAAGATGGCGCACGAGATCGACCCGAATTACCGTGTGGGCAACATGATGATCTATTCTGCAAGCTACCCACTGACCTGCGAGCCGGACGACGTGCTGGCCTGTCAGGCGTACAACCGCCGCTATAATTACTACTGCACGGACGTGCAGGCGCGCGGCGCGTACCCGTCCTTTGCCAAGCGCATGCTGGAAGAGCTGGGCGTTACGCTGGAGGCACAGCCGGAGGACGCGGAGATCCTCAAGAACGGCACGGTGGACTTCATCACCTTCTCCTACTACATGTCCTCCTGCCAGACAGCGAAGGACATGAAGGGCGGCGAGGGCAATATCCTCGGCGGCGTGCCCAACCCGAACCTGTCCGCCTCCGACTGGGGCTGGCAGATCGATCCCAAGGGCCTGCGCTATGCGCTCAACGACCTGTATGACCGCTACGGTCTGCCGCTGATGGTGGTCGAGAACGGCCTGGGCGCTAAGGACGAGATCGAGGCGGACGGCTCGATCAACGACGATTACCGCATCGACTACCTGCGCCAGCACATCGAGCAGATGAAAGAAGCGGTAAAGGACGGCGTAGACCTGATGGGCTACACCCCGTGGGGCTGCATCGATCTGGTTTCCGCTTCAACCGGCGAATACGCCAAGCGTTACGGCATGATCTATGTCCGCCGCTATGACGACGGCACGGGTGATTTCGCCCGCCTGAAGAAAAAGTCGTTCTACTGGTATCAAAAGGTCATCGCCACCAACGGCGAAGATCTGGACTAAGGATACGCGAAGCGTTATTTCCAGCACGAAGATAAAGCACAGCGGCGGACCGCTCACCTTTGGCCCGCCGCTTGCACAATCAGGAGGAAGCAATGGATAGGAAAATTATCTTTCTGGATGTAGACGGCACACTGGTCGATTACGAAGGAAATCTGCCGGATTCTGCTGTGCGCGCCGTTCGTTTGGCGCGTGCGAACGGACACCGTGTATATATCTGCACCGGACGCAGCCGCGCGGAAGTCTACCCCGCGCTGTGGGAGATTGGGCTGGACGGCATGATCGGCGGCAACGGCAGCTATGTGGAGGATAACGGAAAGGTCGTCATGCACCAGATGATGTCTGGTGAGCAGTGCCGGCAGGTGGTGGACTGGCTGCAGGGACACGGACTGGAATTTTATCTGGAAAGCAACAGCGGCCTATACGCCAGTGCGGATTTCGAAACTGGGGCGGCGGAAGCGGTCCGCGAATACAGCCGCCGCAAAAGCGGCGAAGCGAGCGTCATGACCGTGCGCGACGCATTCCCTGACATGATTTATGGAGAAAACCTATATCGCGAGGATGTCAACAAAATCAGCTTTGTTCTCGGCAGCTATCAGGACTATCTGGACGCCGCAGACGCATTTCCCGACCTGCAGGCAGGCACCTGGGGCGGCATCGGAGAAACCGCATTGTTCGGCGATCTGGGCGTAAAAGACATCACCAAAGCGCATGCGATCGATGTTCTGCTGCAGCATCTGAACGCCGAGCGCGCGGATACCATTGCCTTCGGAGACGCCAAGGTGGATATCCCGATGCTGGAATACTGCGCATACGGCGTTGCCATGGGAAACGGCGGTGAGGAGATTCGGGTAATGGCGGATTACATCACCGATGACGTGGAGCACGATGGGCTTTGGAACGTAAGCGCATAATAATCCCCCGTCCACAAAAAACTGGGGGGCCTCAACAGAGGTCCCCTGCGGTTGGCGTATTTCTCTCAGCACAGGCAGCCTGCATCTTTGCACTCCATG
>DXDO01000050.1 GCA_019115425.1 Candidatus Agathobaculum merdigallinarum
AAATACCTGCTCGCGGTATACGGGCAGCGCTGGTGGGATTACAGTATGTACCCACTCAACATCGACGGGCTGATCAGCCCGCTGACCTCGCTGCTGTTCGGGCTGGGCTGCTGCGCGGCGGTCTACTGGGCCGGACCCGCGCTGGCGGCGCGGTTTTGGCGGCTCAACCAGCGGCAGGCACGTATGCTGCTCGCGGTGCTGCTGGTGCTGTTCGCGCTGGATTTCGTCTGGTCAACGGTACACCCGAATGCAGGCGCGGGCGTGGCCGCCCCCGTGGGCGGCATGACTGTGATCCGGCCGGAACAGATCGCGATGCTGGCGAATAATTTACCGTAACAGGCTTGCGCGCGCCCTGCTTCTCTGCTATGATGAAACCAGAGAAGGGGGGCGCGTTTTTTATGAAATGCCAGCATTGTGGGATCAACTTTGACGACAGCGAACGCGAATGCCCGATGTGCGGTGCGCGTGCAGGCAGTAAGGGCCGTCTGGGTGAGCCGCGCAAGTCCATGCGAGTGCGGGACGAAGAGCCGGAGCGGGCAAAACGCACCGGCAGCGCAAGACCCAAGGCACAGACGGGCGCGCGCAGGGCGCGGGCCAGCGTAAAGCCTATCAGGGAGAACAAAAAGAACGGCAAGGGCAAGATTGCGGTGATCGCGGTCGCAGCGGTGCTGCTGATCAACTTTTTGCCGCTGCTGACCGACATAGCTGACAATTTCGCCGAGTCTGTCAGCACATATCAGTTTGATTCGGAGGCTGACGAGTGGCAGGAGGATCTGTACTACGTCCCGGGCGAGACCTACCCCTATGACCCTGACAATTACCAGTCTGTTTATGCCGCGCTGTACGACCTGACCGGCGGATATGCCGCCGCCACCCTGTCGGACGGCTCGGTTCTCGAGCTGGATGTGCAGCCGGGTGAGATGGGCGACTACACGTTGATCATGCAGGACGGAACAGGCTCCTATCTGGAGAGCGGCTATACCTGGTGCGCCTATAACTATCCGGAGGAAGAGATGTACAACGAGGCCTATCCGCCTGAGCAGTACGACTGCTTTACCCTGTGCCTGACCATGGATGAAAACGCCTATGAGGGCGCGCAGGGCGGTATACCCGAGCGCTATGCACTCGACGAATACGGAGAACGCTGGTTTTTCCTGTATTATGCGCCGGAGACCGGCGCGGTGGTGCTGGAGGACATGGAAGGAAGCGACCTGTTCGGCGCGGATGAATTTGTGTTCTTCGAACCGCTGGAGAACGGATGATGAAAAGGGAAGCCACACAAATTACATTGACATGGTGACAAAGATTCTGCTTTGGGATGCTGGATCTGGCAAAACGGAGCGGGTGGTGACGGCAGAACCGGCGGAGGGAGCGGATGTTCTCTGCGGGAAGGAGAAATACGATCATGACACTTAAGGGCTGGAAAGAGCTGTTTGCCCCTCGTATTCTGCAGCGGGGACGAACCTATTACGAAGAGGGCGCAGTAAATACCATCCGCAGGGCGGGAGATATCATCAGAGCCACTGTGTTGGGGAGTGAGCCGTATCAGGTGGAAATCGACCTGAAGGATGAGCGGATCGCGGGCTGGGCCTGTGACTGCCCCTACGGTGAGGATGGGACGCCTTGCAAGCATCTTGCCGCCGTCTTTTATGAGTTGGATCAGATGCGTGACGATGCCTGCGCGCTGGTGGAGCAGAAGCCTCTCCGTGAACTGATTGAGGGCCTCGATCTCGAAACAGCGAGAGCCCTGCTGCTTCAACTGGCGGAGCGGGACGAGGAAGCGGAGGACTGGATCAGACTGGCGGTAGAGCCGCCCTCTCCGCAGCGCCTTCTGCAGTGGAAGAGAAAAATCGACCAGATGCTTCGGAAAGCATCTGGTCGGTATGGATACATCGACTACGAGCAGGCTTGGGATACGATGTGCCAGCTAGATGACCTCTTGTCTGATGTCGCAGAGCAGTTTCTGCGCGGCGGGCAGGTGTGGGAGGCCTTCTCCCTGACCAGTTACGGATTTTGGGCGGCAGCCAGCTGCGATATGGACGACTCGGATGGCGGCCTGTCCATGCTGTCTGAGACCTGTTATGACCTGTGGAGCGCCCAGATCGAGGCCGCCTCGCCGGAGATGCGCCGCAGGATGCACCAGTGGTTCAGGGAGATATATCAAGATATGGAGGGCCTGTGCCAGGACCTCTTGTCAGAAATGCGGTGGAAGCTGTTTCAGGATCCTGAGCTCCTCCAGGACGACATCGATGAGCTGGATCGGATGATTCAGGAAGAGCGGGAGAAGAACACGTCCGAACAATGGAAATTGTCCCAGCTGGTGATACAAAAACTGGAGCTGATGGAAAAGCTGGGCATCCCGTCGGAGGAGATTCGGCAGGTCGAAGCGGAGTATCGGGCCCTACCGGGGATCCGCAGACGGATCGTTGGACGTCTGTTGGAGAATAATCAGTATGACGAGGCGGAGGCGCTGTTGCGGGAGGGCAAGGAGCTGGACTGCGAACGACCCGGGCTGGTCTCGGAATACAGCGAGGAGCTGATCGGCCTGTATGAGAAGACCGGCCAGACAGAAAAATTGCAGGAGGAACTGCAATTTCAGGTGTTTCGATGCAGACAGAGCGACTTAACTTATGTGGAGAAACTGCGGGAGCGTGTTCCGCCGAATCAGTGGCCGGAGCTGCGGGAGGAACTTCTCGCCGGTAAGACTCTGAGCAGCGTTCTATGGGAGGAGCTGCTGGCTCTAGACGGACTGTATGACCGTCTGATGGAGCGAGTAGCCGCTCAGGAGAACCTCTTGGCTCTGGACCGATGGGAAACAGTGCTCTGGCCGCGCTTTCCAGAGCGAGTACAGGATGCATACATTCGGTGTATGGAGCAGCAGATGCGCCTGGCAAACAACAGGAAGCAGTACGCCGCCATAATCGCCTACCTGAAAAAGCTTCGGAAAGCGCCAGGCCGCCGGGATACCGTTCTGGCAGCGCAGTGGCGGGCGGCGTATCCCCGGCGGCGCAGTATGCTTGACGAGCTGAAAAAGGCGGGGTATTGAAAAAGACCGTTCGATCCATACAGTGGCAGCGCCGCTCTGCCTGTTGGGGCGGCGTTCATTAGATGAACAAGTCAAGCGGGATAATGGCGAATAGGTGCGATCTGAGAGCAAAAGAAAACCGCCCTGCTGGACGGCTTGACAATCCCGCTCGGGACGGATATACTGAATATAGAGAAGGGCACTGTCGGCAGACGGTCAGCCCGAAAAGTTAAGAGATCAAGAAATGACCGCATACTTTGTCAGGGTAGGGCGGTCATTTCGCGTATATGGTCAGTATGTAGAGCATGAACGCCGCGCATACACAAAGCCGAAATAGCTTTTCCACAATCGCTATCACCCCCTTTCTCAAGGGAGTGGCTGACCGCCTGCTGTCTGATGACAGTGCCTGGAGTAGAGTATAACAGAACTCGACAAAAGGAGCAAGCGGTAGCGGTATATGCGCATCGTCAATCATGGTGTTTATGAGCACCAAAACAACCTTTCTCGAATTGGTCTATATTGCATCGTTCACATTTATCAATCCGCCCGATACGCAGGGAATGGTTGCCGATTCGTACACTGCACAACCATTGCAATACACGTATGCTCCTGTGAGAAGATTCCGCCGATGCGCAGAAACACTGTGGAAAATAGCTGCATCGGTTATTTTTTTGTTGTCCAAACGCCTGCGTAAGGTTCATGCCTCGCGGGCGTTTGCGCATTGGGTATCTTCTTTTATGGCTCTTTTCTGCCCTGCCGCAGACAGCGGAGCGTTTCCGCGACATTTTCCTGATGCAGCTCGGCCGCGCGGAAGTGCAGCAGGTGGAAATTGATATTGAACAGCGAGCCAAGCCCGACTGCGGAGATGACCGTGCCGATGCCGACCTGCCCGCCGAGCAGGAAGCCTACGATAATCACGATGATCTCGACCGAAACGCGGCACAGGCCGACCGAACGGCCGGTCTTGCGCGCCAGCGCAACCATGAGCGCGTCGCGCGGCCCCGCGCCAAGCGCGCTTTTCATGTACATCCACGTGCCAAGCACGAGCAGTTCCAGACCGCCCAACAGCATCAGGATACCGGAAGGCAGACTGTGTATCAGCGGGATCCAGTCCAGCCAGAGCAGGCCGTCAATGAACACGGCGCACAGGATGATATTAAGGATGGTGCCGAAGCCGAAACTTTCGCCGCACAGCACCGCCGCCAGAATCGCAGCCGCGCCGACGATCATGGACGCGGTGCCGTAACTGATGCCGAGGGACTGCGCCATGCCCTGCTGCAGCACGCTCCATGGCTCCAGGCCGATGTTGGCCTGCAGCATCATGGTGATGCCGACTGAACTGACGACCATGCCGATCACCAGCCAGAGCAGCCGGCGGATATAATCCCGGATCATGGCTTATCCCTCCGCGGCAAATTCGCGTACCAGACGGGCCGCGCTTTCGCAGTCTGCGCGGGAGATGTCGTGGTGGCACACCATGCGGTATTCGCCGTCCATGCAGCCGGTCACCTTGACACCGCGCTCGAGCATCCATGCCGGATAGCGCGCGGCCTTGTCCGCGTCCCAATCCGTGGTGAAGAACACCATATCGATTTGAAGGCGTTCTGCAAAGACGTGGATGCCGTCAATTTCGTTCAGCAGTGAGCCGAGATGTTTCGCGTTTTCGTGGTCCTCACCCACGCGGCCGGTCATATCGCGCAGGGCGACCAGCCCCGCTGCCGCGAGGAAGCCCGCCTGCCGCATACCGCCGCCCAGAATGCGTCGCGCGCGCCGCGCCCGCCAGATCAGGTCCTTTGGGCCGGCGAGGATCGAGCCGACCGGCGCGCACAGACCCTTGGACAGGCAGCACATCACGGTGTCGCAGTACTGGGTCAGCTCGCGTACGTCGGAAACGCCCAGTGCTGCCGCCGCGTTGAACAGGCGCGCGCCGTCCAGATGCACGGCAACGCCTTTTTCATGCGCGGCTTCATATACCGCGCGCATGTTATCGAGCGGGACGACCGCGCCCGAGGAATGCGCGTTTTCGATGACGACCAGCGTGGAAGGCGCGACCTGCGGATCGCTGTCATCGGTCAGGCAGGCGCGCACGGATGCCGGATCCATGGTGCCGTTTACACTTTTCGGGAAACGCAGCGAAACGCCGGACAGCTGCGCATACGAACCGGCTTCATGGTCCGCGATATGAGAATGCGGGTCGATCACGGCACAGTCGCCGCGCCGCGTGTGCGCCATCAGCGCGCAGGCGTTGCCCTGCATGCCTGAGGTGACAAACAGCGCGGCCTGCTTGCCCAGCAGCTGCGCGGCGTAGGCTTCCAGCTCATGCAGCGTGGGGTCGTCATCGAACACATCGTCGCCAACCACGGCACGGGCCATGGCGTCGCGCATTGCCTGCGTGGGCTGCGTGACCGTGTCGCTCCTGAAATCAATGTACTGCATATTGAAACCCTCCGTTAGCATAAAATGATCCATGGAACCATACAAAGCAGGGGCTTTGCGCGGCTGTCTGCGCCGCTCAGATCGTTAGGTATAGCTCGCCCCAGCGTCCGCACGGCGCAAAGCCGATCTGCCGGTACAACTCGGCCACCTCGTCATAACCGGAGACCAGGCGCGGCGTTTTCCCCATTGACTGGATGCGCTGCACCAGAAAACGGGTGATATATCCGCCCAGCCCCTTATGCCGGTGTTCGGGTACGACAGCGACCGCGCCGATCACGCCGCATTCATCGTCCATGGAGGCGATGCTGCCCGTGCCGACGACTTCTCCGCCGATTTCCAGCTGATACAGCTCGGACAGCCCGTGCGACCGCCTGCGCTCCAGATCCGCCGCCCAGCTGTCGAACACAAAATGCGTGCGGTAGTATTCGTGGCTGCGCTGCAATACCTCAAAAACCGCGCGCGGATCACCGGAATGGATATCGGGGAAAGCTCCGCGCTGCGGAGCACCGCGGTATACCATATAATAGGAGCTTTCGGTCGTTCCGCCGAGCAAGTCCTGCAGTGCGCGGCACTGTGCCCGGTTGGTGTCCACTTCATGTACCTGCATGCGCTGGACAAGCGCCGCAATCGGCGCGGGATCGGCGCGTTCGTCCGAAGAGATGGTAAGCACGCCGCCGGATGACAGGTACAGTGCGGCGGCAGGCTCGCGGCCCTTGCGGCAAAGGAAAAAGTGTGCGTCTGGACTGCCGAGCCCGTAGGCGCGCAGCGCAGTTAGCGCGCGTGAGCCGAAGATATGCTCGTGCGCGCAGGCGGTGGTAAAATCCGGAATGTCAACGGTTGTGACCGGAATCAGCATGGTGAAGCCTCCATTGCATAAGGAAAAGGGCGCGGGCGCCGTTTTCCGAAAATACAGTTTCAGTTGTCCTCTTTCCTGATCTGGGAGAGATAGCGGTATACGCTCGCCTGCGAGCAGTGAAGGGCGTCGGCCACATCTTTGACGGCGCCCTTGAGCAGAAAGATTCCGCCCGTCTCCAGCGAGGCGATGATCTGCATGCGCTCATCCGGCGTCAGCCGGTCAGCGGTCACTCCCAGCCGGACCAGCTCGCGGCCGACAGCGTCGCCCGCTACGGCGTCGATCGAGTTGTGGAAGCTTTCGGTCGTGGGGGAGAGCACGGCGTGCGCCGCGCTGCCGGCGGCATGCGGTTCGCCGGACTGAATAAGGTCTGCGACAAAGTGATCCGGATGACACAGCTGAAGAATGTTTTCGCTGACCGCATGGTAGCGGCTGTCGTCAAAATTGATGCACAGCATGCCGATCAGCTTGCCGTTTTGCTTAATGAACCATGTGGAGGACCGAAGCGTTTTCCCTGCGGCGGAAACACCGCGGTAGTGCAGACGGTAATCCTGCGTTTCGTAGCTTTTGTCCATCAGAATCTGAAGCGCGACATTGGTCAGCGGGGCGCCTACTTCGCGTCCGCTGACGTGGTTGTTAGCTATGGCGATGATGGAACGGTTTTTGTCGGTCAGGTCGTGCAGGGCAACCTCATAGTCGGGGCCCAAAGCCTGTCCCAGAAACTCCGTGAGTTTCACATAATGCTGCAGCAATGCGTTGGCCATGCGCTCACCTCATTTTTCACATTTTCAAAAAACAACGGGGTCACTTGGGTTAAATTTATTATAACGTAAAAAACAGGATGCTGCCAAAAAAGATTAAGAGAAATTATCACAATAAAAATAAAAGTTTATTATATCTGTTCCACAATTACTATGTAAAATTTCCACAAAAGGAAAGATAAAATGTGTTAAATCATACGAAATGTACAAAATGGATTGACAAATTATTATTCTCATGATAAATTTATCTCAGAAAAGGAGGCGGAGACGGATGAAAAAAACCATCAGTACGGATCTGGCGCCTGCGGCGATCGGACCGTATGCACAGGCTGTGGCAACTGACAAGCTGGTCATCACGTCCGGTCAGTTACCCATCAATCCTGCAACCGGCGCGTTTCCGGAAGGAATCGCGGAACAGACGCGGCAGTCCCTGGAAAACGTCAAGGCAATCCTCGCCGAGGCGGGCGTGGGGATGGACCGCATCATTAAAACGACCGTGTTTCTCAGCGATATGAACAACTTCGGCGCGATGAACGAGGTGTACGCGACCTTCTTCGGCGAAGGCGGTTATCCGGCCCGTTCTGCGGTTGAAGTGGCGCGCCTGCCCAAGGATGCGCTCGTTGAGATCGAAGTGATCGCGGCTCTTTAATTTTTTTACGTAGTTCACATTATTTTGTGAAAGATACTGTCCGCCAGTCGGAAATGCCGGAAGTGGGAAGCTGGCAATCGATGACCGGGGTATCCTCTAAAAGTAACGGCGCCATGCGCCAAGGATCATTGGAGGTAATTTTATGGACAAAAATATGGCTCACTATCCGCTGGATGTTCCCGCTCCCCATCACTATACTTTTGCTGTCCGTGACATCCCTGAAGTCACGATCGAGCAGCGCGAGCGCGCACTGAACGCGACTCACTGGAATGAATTCGCATTTCCGGCCGGCATGCTGACGGTCGATATGCTGTCTGACTCCGGTACCACTGCAATGACCAACCATCAGTGGGCGTCCCTGTTCCTCGGCGACGAGGCGTATGGCCGCAACACCGGTTACTACGTACTGCTCGACACCTTCCGCGACATCTTCGAGCGCGGCGGCGAGAAGAACTGGAAGAAGATCATCGACCTCGTGCGCACCGACTGCCGCGATGTTGAGAAGATGATGAACGAAGTTTACCTCTGCGAGTATGAGGGCGGCCTGTTCAACGGCGGCGCGAAGCAGATGGAGCGCCCGAACTCTTTCATTATCCAGCAGGGCCGTGCAGCTGAGTCTGTTCTGATGGAAATCGTTCGCAACATCCTGAACCGCCGTTACCCGGGCAAGAAATTCACCATCCCGTCCAACGGCCACTTCGATACCACCGAGGGCAACATCAAGC